>JALHET010000501.1 GCA_022839525.1 Lentisphaerota bacterium | reverse complement strand
CTGTCAGGGATCGCGGTTCCCGTAAAATTATCATCAATAAATTCGTTCAGCGTAGTTTGGGCATTGACCAAGGCTTCTGTTTTCTCCGTCAAATCAGTATTGGCCATCTCGCGGGCCAGCACCAGATCGCGGTAGATTTCCGCCTCCGACGCAATTGGTTCCTGTACATCAACTGCGCTGTCAACATCCGTTTTGATAATCTCCATCTGCTCCAGCGCCGCCTCAGCCGTAGCTTTCGGGCTGAGCGCACCGGCACCGGCGTTGGTGCCGGGAACAAAGACTTTGCCGCCGCCGGTGGTGTCCCAGGCAGCCAGACCCATCTCCACCATTTTTTCCTGCAGGAACAGAATTTCCGCCGCATAAGCGCCAACCGCCTTGTCGTCGCCGGCATAAGCGGCTTTCAGCCGCTGCAGCTCGTTGATGCGGTCGGTCATGCCCTCGGCAATGGCCTTGTTGCGCTCGATGCTGTAGGTCACATCTTCTCCCGCCAGGGTATCCTGGTCGTACAGCCAATAATAGCCGCCCTGGCCGTCTTCCTGATAGCTGCCGCCAAAGCTGAGCGTTATCACCCGTTTCAGCCCGGTCTCCACCGTGCCGTTGACAACAGCGTTTGCCGTGCCGGCGGTGGACATGGAGCCGCCCTTGATGTCCAGATTGACCGGCTCGCCGCCGAACAATTCACTGATCGCGCTGCCGATTGCGGCCAGGGTTTCCCGGTACAAATCCTTGCCCACACCGGTGTAGGAGGCATTCATGGCGCCTTTGTCGGACGTCAGGTAAATATCATCGGCGCTGCCGACATAGCCGTCGATCGTCAGGCTGCTGTTGCTGCGAATGTTAGCCTGCGGATTGGGTGTGATGTTGATGGGGAAAGCGGTCTTGTTCCAGAGATTGACCACCGCGTTGGCGCTGGCGGTTCCGGCGTTGCCTGCGGTATCCCGGCCGGCGGACAGGCTGATGTCATGATCGGCGGTCAACCTGGCGCCATTGGCGATAGTGACCTGATTGCTGCCGTTGAAGTTGCTGTAGGCAGTCCCTGCCGGCGCGCCGGCGACGCCATAGGCGTCGGCAGCCACACGGTTGTCAAGGACAGCGTTATTTTTCGTGCCGGCTTTGATTTTGCCGGTGTCGCTGCTGATCGTGGCGTTGCCGATAGTGACCTTCGTATTAGCCGCCGCGTTGATTCTGCTGTCCACATCGGCGATGGCGATGGCGCCGCCGGCATTGATGCGGGCCTTTTCACGCAATGTCATGCTGCTTTCAGCGTCAGCCGTAAACGAGCCGGCTGTGCCGCTATGACCGGCGGTGAGGTGGCTGCCATTGCCGACCGTCACGTCGGTATTGTGGGTGATATTCAGATCGCTGTCCACCGCCGCGCC
>JALHET010000500.1 GCA_022839525.1 Lentisphaerota bacterium | reverse complement strand
AATATGCTTTGACGTCATGCTTCCCGGCCAGCGCGAGGAAACGCCCGCGGTCGGCAGGGGTGGGCACGGGCGCGTCCGCACGGACAAAATAGAAAGCGAGTTCGCCGCTGTCGGACTGGGCGAAGATTTGCGGGTCGGCGCACGCGTCGGTGTTGGCCGAAATGACCGAGAGACCTGACGCAGCCAGTTGATCACACATGAAGAGAACCGCTTTGGCGTGGTTGCTAGTCATCTTAGCTGCGGGGCGGCCTTTTCGTATTTGGCGATGGCGTCGCGGATGCACTCCATGACGGCCCGGGAGGAGATGGTGGCGGCAGTGATGGCGTCGATCTCGCCCCCGTCCTTCTTCACGCGCCAGTCGGTTTTGAACGGGCGTCCCAGCAGCGGCTTTCGGAACGTGTCCGACTCCATCTTGGTTCCGAGGCCGGGGGTTTCGTTCGCGACGATCTTCTGGTAGTTCACCAGCTTGCCGTCAGAACTGAGACCGATCATCAGGACGATCTCGCCGCCGTAGCCGTTCTTGGAGCGGCCCTCGAGTGCAACGGCCGCCAGTGCTCCCTCTTTTTTGGCGACGAAAAAGGTGACGCCGTCGACTTCTTTCTTTTCGGGCGTGGAAACCCCTTCGGGCAAGACGGCGGCCGCCGCTTTAGCGGTTCGGAGTTCCAGCGCGGCCGCGATGGGATCCTTTGTTATGCAGTAGACGGCGGCGAGCAGCGCAGAACTGACCGCGCAGATGACGGTGAGAACCAGAATGAGTTTGAGCGTGTCTTTCATGGCGGATAGACGGTTAGGCTGAAGGTTGTTAGACAGGCAGGCGAAAAACAAAAGGTTCCTACTTCTTTGTGCCGAAAACGCGGTTGCGGGTGGCGCGGTTGATGAGGGGGGTGAAGGCGTTCATGATGAGGATCGCGAAGCTGACTCCTTCGGGATAGGCGCCGGTCTTGACGGTACGGATCAGCATGGTGATGACGCCGCACCCAACGCCGAAAACCAGCATGCCTCGCCGGGTGAGCGGCGTGGTGACCATATCCGTGGCCATGAAAAACGCGCCGAGGATGAGTCCGCCGGAGAGCAGGTGGAAGAGCGGCGGGATTGACGTGGCGGGGGAGAGGGCACGCAGAGCCGCAGCGTAGACGAGCACCGTCAGCAGGTAAGCTGCGGGGATGTGCCAGGAGATGACCTTGCGGTAAAGCAGATAGGCGGCTCCGATCAGCAGGGCCAGCGCCGAGGTTTCGCCGATGCAGCCGTTCATGTTGCCGAAGAAGAAATCAGGGAGCAGGCTTGCGTCGAAAACCGGCAGGGGCTGGCTGGCCTTCAGCGCCTCCTTCGCGATGCCGAGCGGTGTGGCGGTGGTGACCGCGTCAGGCGCGGAGCCCGCGAC
>JALHET010000499.1 GCA_022839525.1 Lentisphaerota bacterium | reverse complement strand
GTCCCGACAGCCCTCTCGAGGGCGCTGAAGGCTACCTCGATGCCGCTTTCGGCCCGGAAAACCTTGGCATGAGCCGGGAGCGCATGCGTACTGTCGTCCGGTCATCTCTTGAAGCGTTCAATCTTGACCGGCTTGCCGACACTCCGGTTCATTCGCTTTCGTCCGGGCGCAAGCAGCATCTTGCTCTTGCAGGTGTTCGCGCGCTCGATCCCGCCCTGTTTGTGCTCGACGAGCCGACTTCCATGCTGAGTCCGCTTGCCCGGAAAAGCCTTCTTGATGTTCTTGACCGTTTCCGCCTGGAAGGCGGGACGGTGATGCATATAACCCACGACATGGACGAAGCCGCCCGAGCCGATCGAGTTGTCGTGCTCGAGGACGGTCTTCTGGTCTTCGACGGAAGTCCAACAGAACTCGCTGCAGTGCAGCCTGAGGCGCTTGTTCGCTGGGGGCTTGCGTACGATGCCGGCGCCGGCGCCACGCACACTACTGGCGCCACGCACCCTATAGGTACCCAGCACCCCGCCGATTCCCCGCACACTACCGGCGCCCCGCTCCTGAGTGCGCGCAGTGTTTGCCGGGGACCGGTCAGGAATGTGTCGTTCGACCTTGCTCCGGGAACAATAACAATGATTACCGGGGAGTCAGGGTCCGGGAAAACACTGCTCCTTGAAATGCTTGCCGGTCTTGTCCGGCCCGACTCCGGAAATGTCGAGCTGGTCGGCGATTCGGCTGCAGCGCTTGCCGTTCAGGAAAGCGAAGCGAGTCTTTTTGCCGAGTTTGTCGCCGACGACATTGCTTGGGGACCGCGGAATTCGGGGCTCTCCGGAAAACCGCTGGTGGAGCGTGTGCGCCGCTCGATGGATTTGTGCGGACTTCCCTTTGCCGATTTTGCCGAACGGCGCACCTTTTCGCTTTCCGGCGGCGAACGGCGGAAAGCAGCGCTTGCGGGCATCATTGCGATGGACACTCCGGTTGTGCTCCTCGACGAGCCGTCTTCGGCCCTTGACGTCAAAAGCCGGGGTGCGCTGATCGACCTGCTGTGTGCCCTTCGCTCGGAAGGGAAAGCTGTTGTGTGTTCGACAAACCGCGAAGAAGAATGCGCAATAGCCGACCGGGTGATCGCGCTTGAAAGCGGGGAGTTTTCTGATTGCGGAACGCCTGACAATGCGAGTGCCCACACAGCGCGCGACCCCGGGTCCCACACACCTTCGACGCGCGAACAGGCTTCGCTCGAGCGGCTCCGGCTTGGCGCAGCCGGCTCGTACCGGAAGCTCGACACGAGCGTGCACCGTCTTTCCCCGCTCAGCAAATACATCCTTGCCGCCAGCCAAGTTGCGGCTGCGCTGGCGGTCCAAAGTTGGCCGTTCATCCTGTTATTGCTCG
>JALHET010000498.1 GCA_022839525.1 Lentisphaerota bacterium | reverse complement strand
CGGTGCGTGGCGTATCGTTCGGCGTGGAGACGGGCAGAGCGTTCGGCATCGTCGGTGAAAGCGGTTGCGGCAAGTCCTCGCTCGCCCGAACCATCATCGGGCTCCAGCCCCCCACTGCGGGCACCTTGCGGTTTGAGGGACACGATACCGGACAGATGGACGCCGCCGCTTTCACGCGCTACCGCCGCGCCGTCCAAATGGTCTTCCAGGACGCGGTGGGCTCCCTGAATCCGCGCATGACCGTCCGGCAAACCGTGGAAGAAGTGCTCCGCGTCCACCGCATGTGCGCCCCCGGCAACATCCCCGGACGGGTCCGCGGGGTGCTGGACCGCGTCGGCCTCCCGGAAACCGTGCTCGACGCTTACCCGCGCGAGCTCAGCGGCGGCCAGTGCCAGCGCGTCAGTTTCGCGCGTTGTCTCGCGCTCGAGCCGCGTCTGATCATCGCCGACGAACCGGTCAGCGCGCTGGACGTTTCGGTACAGGCCCGCATCCTGAACCTCGTGCGCACGCTCCAAAAAGAGCTGAACCTGACCGTCATCCTGATTTCGCATGACCTCGCGGTCGTGCGGAACATCTGCGACCATGTGGCCGTGATGCGCGCCGGCGTGTTCGTCGAAAGCGGCAAGACCTCCAAGGTGTTCGACATGCCGCAGCACCCTTACACCCGCGAGTTGCTGGCCGCCATCCCGGACATTGCCCGTTCCCTCAGCCGTTCACCTGTAGACAGCAGGCTGTAATCTCAAACCCTCACCCTCTTCAAACCTGTAACCTGCAACCCGTAACTTGTAACCAGCCCCCCCATGCCACCACCCCTCATTCTCGGCTCCACCTCTCCCCGCCGCAAAAAGATCCTGCAGGCGTTGGGATGCGCCTTCACCGTCTCTACCGCACCGGCCGACGAAATCTATGACACCTCTGACCCCGTCCGCACGGTCGTCACCAACGCGCTGGCCAAATACCGCGCCTGCCGCACGCGCCACCCCGACGCCGCGCTGATCACCGCCGACACGCTGGTCTGGTTTGAGGGACGCCTCATCGGCAAGCCGGTTGACCTCGCTGAGGCCGCAGACTTTCTCCGCGCTTTTTCGGGACGCACGCAAACCGTCTACACCGGCATCGCGCTCGGAATGCCCCACGGGGAGCCGGACCTTCGTGTCGAGGCCTCCTCGGTGCGCTTCAAAACCCTTTCGGAAGCGACCATCCTGGATTATCTTCGGAAAACCCGGCCCCTCGACCGCGCGGGCGCGTATGACATCGATGAGAACAGCGACCTGCTGATCGCCGGGTACTACGGCTCCTACACCAACATCATGGGGCTGCCCGAAGCGCCCGTCCGGGACTGGCTCGCCGCCCACGGCCTTATTTAAGCGCGATGGCTTCGATCTC
>JALHET010000497.1 GCA_022839525.1 Lentisphaerota bacterium | reverse complement strand
CGGGATAAATACCTGTTGGGCGAAGAAGAGCGCTACCGGCAGGAGCTGGAACGCATTTCCGGTTTGACTGCGGACGAAGCGAAGGGTTTGATAATCAAGGATCTTGAAAACGAGGCGAAGCACGATGCCCAGGCTCTTTTGAACAAGATCGAGCAGGAAGCGCAGCTCGCGTCCGAGAAGAAGGCACGCGACATACTCGTGACGACTATCCAGCGCATTGCGACGGAGACGACCAGCGATATCACCGTGGCTACGGTAAGCCTGCCGAGCGACGAGATGAAGGGCCGCATAATCGGACGGGAAGGGCGGAACATCCGCACGCTTGAAACGCTGACCGGCGTCGACGTTATCATTGACGATACGCCCGAAGCGGTCGTTATTTCGTGCTTCGATCCGGTGCGCAAGGAGATCGCGAAGGTTTCGCTCGAACGCCTTATTCTGGACGGCCGGATTCATCCTGCCCGTATCGAGGAAATCGTTCAGAAGGTTACCCGCGAGATTTCGCAGAAGATTTACGAAGAGGGCGAAAAGGTCCTGTTCGATTTGGGTATTCACAATATGAGCCAGGAAGGCGTTCGCGCCCTCGGCCGCCTGTACTTCCGCACGAGCTATGGACAGAATGTGCTGTACCACTCGAAGGAAGTTGCGATGATCGCCGGCATGCTCGCGTCGGAAATCGGCGCAAACAGGGAGCTTGCAAAGCGCGGAGCCCTGCTGCACGATATCGGAAAGGGCGCCGAAAACGATTCGGATCAGAACCATGCCGAAGTCGGTATGGAAATGGCCCGCAAGATGAACGAGGACGCCCGGGTTATCAACGCGATCGGAAGCCATCACAACGACGTAGAGCCGTCGTGCATTGAGTCCGTGCTGGTGCAGATCGCAGACGCCATTTCGGCTGCACGCCCCGGCGCGAGGCGGGAAACGATAGACAACTACGTGAAGAGGCTCGAGAATCTTGAGGCAATCGCCGAAAGCTTCGAAGGCGTCGAAAAAGCGTACGCAATACAGGCCGGCCGCGAGCTGCGCGTGCTGGTCAACAACGAAAAGATTCCGGATGCCGACGTTAAGGATCTGGGACGGGAGATCGCGAAGAAGATCGAAAACGATCTGCGCTATCCCGGAAGAATCAGGGTTACGCTGATCCGCGAAACCCGCATTGTGGAATACGCGCGGTAGTGCGTACTCGATACGCCCGATAGGGCGGAGTCGACCAGCAGTATCACAAGCATGAACAGGCCGGAGCCTTACGGGTTCCGGCCTTTTTTTTCCGGAAGGAGCACCGCTGCTGCAAGCTTGACGCAATGCGGCTGGCAGAAAGAAGCCGGAGTTGGCTCGGGCAGCTGTAAGATGCTTGAATCGCCGGGACCGTGGGAAGACAATCCGA
>JALHET010000496.1 GCA_022839525.1 Lentisphaerota bacterium | reverse complement strand
GCCAGGGCGATCCTTCGGCCCGCCCCAACCGCATTGGATGTCCTTGGCACCGCATTTTTCGGCGATCTCTCGCGCTTTGTTCGCAAGAAAGATGCGGTTCTTGAAATCGTTCTCGTGCTCGCGTCCTTCGAACGCAAGGAACGGGAGGCCCCAGTAGTCCTTCTGCTTCGGATTGAGCATGAGGCGGTTCTCCCATCGCGGCACTTGCTGGATCGGTCCGCAGATGCGGAAGAACCGTTTGTAGTTCTGCCGCATGAACTCTTTGTGCGCGCGTCCCCAAGCGGGAAATCCCGCATTGCGGCGTCCAGAGAGTTGGAACGGGGTATAGCGGAAATCGGTATGCAGCATGCCGCCCAGCGCGAAGCCCTCGTTGTCATGCTCGTAGTCCCAGATGGCCGTGCCCGTGCCGGGTCCTGCGTCCGTATGAATGTCGCGATCAAGGAACCCGTTGGCATCCACGTAGGCGTGGCCCGTGATGTTGCGCCCCACGACATCATGGTTGTTGCCCGCGCCGTTCGGGAAGAGCTTTGACTTTGAAACGAGCAGAAGACGCGCCGTCTCGTTCGACCCCGCCGCCAGAACAACGATCTTCGATTCGACAAGATGTACCACGTCGTTCTCGTCCACGTACTTGACGCCGTGTAGCCGCCCCTGATCGTCCACCAGAAGTTCCGTCACCATCGCGCGCACGCGCAACTCGCAGTTGCCGCTCTTCAGCGCCACGGGAATGACAGTGTTCTGCGTTCCGTTCTTCGCATCAATCGGACACTGGAAGCCCACGCAGAAATGCTGGTGGATACACGCGGGGCGTCCGTTGTGCGGCACGGAATTACGCAGAAACGAACAGTGGAAAGGATGCAGCCCCATCTTCTTCGTGACGTCCCACATCAACTGCGACTCAGGATCGAGCGCAAAGGCCGGCATCGGGAACGGCTGCTTTCGCGGTGCCGCAAAGGGGTTGCCCGTGTTGTCGCCCGCAACGCCCACTTCGCACTCCGCCTGATAGTAGAAGGGTTCCAGTTCATCATAGGAGATCGGCCAGTCTTCGAGTGATGAATCGGGGATTTCTCCGTAGTGACTCTTGAGATGAAAATCCACCTCCATGAAGCGCCACGCCATCGCCCCGTAGGTGACCGTACCCGACCCCACGCAAGCGGCGTTCCACGGCACCACCACGCCCCAGCGTCCGTTGTCGTGGGCATGGCACTTCTGCGTGCGCGTCCCCAGACGCCCCGGACCCTGCACCAACAGCGGCATGCGCTGCGAGGAAAGATCGGCCTCGCCGTTCACATCCGTCTTGGCCCACTCGCCGCGTTCAAGCAGAAGCGTCTTGATACCCGCACAGGCCAGCACCTTTGCCGCGCAACCGCCGCCCGCGCCGGCGCCCA
>JALHET010000083.1 GCA_022839525.1 Lentisphaerota bacterium | reverse complement strand
GGTGAACTTCGAGAGGTCGAACGTCAGAATGCCGCGAATGAGCATGCCGAGGCACCAAAGCATCACAAAGCGCCCGAGAACATGCTTCCAGAACGCTGCCGTCGGACGCCCCTTGACGTCCAGGCGCCGCGGAATCGCAAACGGCACCGCCGCACCGCAGATGAAGATGAACAGCGGCTGGCCAAAGTCCCAGATGCCCCACCCCGTCGGCACACAGCCGGGACTCGCAAAAGACGTAAGCGAGTGCTTCCAGAAGAGGTCGCCCGCTTCGGACGGCTTGAAGACCTTGAACCAGCCATACTTGACAAACGGCCCGAGCATCGTCAGGAAGAAGATGTCCAGCCCACGCAGAACATCAAGACAGAAAAGGCGCTCCGCAGGATACGCCAACGGATCAGGCCAAAGGTTCTTCATTCACTACTATCCCATACGGTAGACCGGTACCCCACCGATTCCCATCGTTAGCACAACAAGCATTGTGCGGGGAGGGGTAAAAAGTCAACCCCAAAGGTCATCTTCCCGACCAGTCGGGGAAACCGGTTACCGGCGTGGCGGGAGGCCCGTCCTTCAAGCGTGCGACCGGTACGGGGGAGCACTCCGGGCTTGAGGGAGTGTGGAAATGTTATCGAATATGCCCCCTGATTATGATATTTTATTTATCCGCTTAGAAAAAAGCGATGAAGGCGCTTGCGCAACCCCAAACCGTCTGTGCGAGTTGCGCGGGCGTGCTGTTGCCGGGATGGATCGGGGATTGCGGGTGCGGAGTAAAACGGGCTTATGACTCGGATAAGACTTTTGATAGGGCTCATATTAGTATTGGCCGTGGCGGTGGGGTTCCTCACCTTTCTCGGGTCAGAAAAAAACACGGTGACGCCCGACGCGGGCATGCCTGCCGTTTCCAAGACGACCCGTGTTCAACGTGCCCCTGTCGCGAACCGCCTCAGCGGCCGGACAAAGGAGGCGAAACGGTTCAAGGAAAAAGCCTTTGCGGAAAAGCAGGCGGTTAAGAGCCCCCAGCAGGAACAGCCTGCGGCTGTGGTGAAAACCGAGAAAACGGAGGCTGTCCGGGGCACGGGTACGGCAGCGGAAAAGGCGGTCGAGGCGTGGGAAACCTTGGTCGACCAGATGGCGGAGATGACGGACGCGCCGACCCGGGAGCGGCGGGCCAGCGTTAAAGAGGCGTTCGATAAACTGGCCAAGGCGGATCAGATGGATGCCGTTCAGATGGCGCTGAACCTGTTGCCGGATGAGCAGTTCACCTCGCTTTACGGGATTCTCTTTGACAAGCAAGGGGATCCCGAGGTGCTGGACGAGATTTTCAACGATGCGCTGAACCGCCCTGAGGAGATCAAAGTCCCGCTCATGAAAGAGTTGGCGAAAGACAAGAACCACCCGCTGTTTTTCGAGTCGGCCCGTATTTTGGACGCCACGGGCGAGTTGGATAAAATGGCCGGGGAGGGGGAAGATACCGGGGACGTGGAAGAGGACGACACGGAGGCTGTCCCTTCCGCGCAATAAGGCGCCTGGGGTGAACCGCGACCTCTGCGGGGGATGTCGCGGTTCAGGGTCGGCGTGTTGAAAGGAGCGTAACGGATGCACAAACGGATGAGTCGTGTGGAAGGCGCGTTTGGTGTGTGTTTCCTTTTGGTGGCGGCGCTTGGGACTGCGGGAGAGGTGTCCGCGCCTTCTGCGGTGCGCCCCCGCCAGGCGGTTGCGAAAAGGGCGGAGCTGTCTCTGCCGTACTCGGTTGTCTACGGCCTGTCCGACACGCTCGCGCGCGTCGCGCTCGGCCCGCTGGATTTAGACGTAATCGGGAGAGAGGATGCCCAGCGCATCAGCCGGGACAAGACGTTGCGGGTGGGCGTGGTCCGCGACTTGCCGGAACCGGTGATCGTGCCGGGGACGGACTGACAGCGGGGATCGCGTGTGGCGGCTGGCCGTACGGGCCGAGGGCGCGTGCGGCCTGCGCGTGCGGTTTACGGGCGTGTCCCTGCCGGCGGGGTGCGAGCTGAGGGTGTTTGAGGCGGAAGACCCGTCAGAATTGCGCCCCCCCTATACGCAAGCCGGACTTGAAGGGCGCACGTCGTTCTGGTCCGGAACCGTGTTTTCGGAGCGTGTCACGCTGGAGTGTTATGTGCCGGCGGATGTCGATCTTGCTGAGGTCGCATTCGGGGTGGACAAGGTCACCCATATCTATCGCGATCCCACCCGTATTGCGAAAGAGGGCAGCTGCAACAATGACGTGACCTGTTTCCCGGCGTGGGCCACCGCCGCCAACAGCGTGGCCGGGATCGGCTCTTATGATTACAGCGATTACATCTGGTGCACGGGCTGCCTCTTGAACGATCTGGACGACACCACCTGGATCGACTACTTCCTGACGGCCAACCACTGTGTGTCCAATCAGTCCAAAGCGGACGACACCGAGTTCTATTGGTTTTTTCAGACGGCGGCGTGCGGCGGCGGGGCTCCCGACATCTCCACAGTGGTGACCACGCATGGCGGCGCCAAATACTTGGCCGGAAAGACCGCCGCGTCCGGCAGCGATTTCGCCCTGTTGCGGCTGCGCAACCCTTCGCCTGACGGGGTGACGTATGCGGGGTGGACGACGGCGGCTCCGGTTGTCAACGAGCCTGTGACCTGTATCCACCACCCGGATGGGGCATATAAGCGTATCAGTTTTGGCAACAACGTGGGGTGGGACTCGGATTTCCGGAGTGTGCGGTTCACCAGCGGTGTGACCGAGCCGGGCAGCAGCGGAGCCCCTCTGTTCAATGCGTCAGGTGCGGTCATCGGGCAACTGTGGGGCGGAGCCTCGTCGTGTGAAAACCCTGAGGGGCTTGACGATTACGGGCGGTTCGATGTCACGTATGCGTCGATCAGCCCGTGGCTGCAAGGAACCGCGCCTGAAGACGGCCTTTTAGATTATCTGTGTGACCCGCAGGACGAGGGTCTGACGACCACCGGTTCATACGACGGTTATTTTTTCAATGAGGAAGTGGCTGGCGGCATTTTGGCCAGATCGGTTTGCGGCACGTTTTTCCTGCGGGTCATCCGGGTGTCGGGAGCCTTGAGCGCCAAAGCGGTCGTCCAGAAAAAGACGTTGGATTTCACGGGCAAAACGTGGTGGGAGATTTATTCCGACGGCACGTGCCTTACGGTGATGTGGGCACGGGGCGGAGAAAAACTTGTACTTTATGTGCGGCAGGATCGTATCTGGGGCCAGCTCAGCGGGGGGGTGATCGGCGACGCGCCCCTTTTCATGGACGGGGCGCGCAACCGCTTTGCGGAACGTGCGGATACGGAGGCGCAAGCCGTGTTGACGGGATACCGCGGCTACTACACGGTCGCGTTGCCGGCGTATAGGGTATGGCCCACCGGGGGAGCCAACGTAACACCCGGCGGAAGCGGATATCTTGCCCTGACCATCGGGAACAAAGGGAGTGTCCGGGTGGCGGGCCTGTTGTCGGACGGTACGAGGGTGTCCCTTTCAAGCCGCCTGATTTATTATGGCGATTGCGGGAACTGGGCCTGCGTGCCGCTCTTTGCGCCGCTCTACACGAGAAGGGGCTGGCTGGGCGGTCTGATCTGGTTGAACCCTTTGACGGGCGTGGCGATGATCGATGCGGATTTGGGGTGGTTTATCCGGTGGGAGAAACCGGTGACGACGCCGGACGGCTTTGGGGCGTTGCTGTTCCCCTGCGGAGGGTACTACAACACGGGCGCGCCTTTGGCGGAGCACTACCGTCTCAACGCCGAAACAAACGCGGTTCCTTATCATGCCTCAGGCCTATCCGTCGAGCCCCAGCAGGCGGCTTTTCCTGAGTGGGTCGGGGTGAATGTTGTGGGGACACGGCTGGTGATACAAAAGGGGCAAACGCCTTCAAAGGTCGATGGAGCGTACGACTACACCGGGGAGAACAGCTCGCGGGCGACGCTGAGTTTCTCGGCCCGCACGGGAATTTACAGGGGTTCGTTCAAACACTATTACGATTATACCCTGAACGGACGGCTGACGCACAAGACGGTGAGCGCCTCCTATGCGGGGATCCTGACTCAAACGCGCTCCCCTCTGTTTGACGGCTGGCCCGAAGGGCAGGGGTATTACCTCATCACGGACAATGACCCCGCTTACAAGGCATACCGGCTTAAGCGGTCCTTCTGGATGGATCTCTACATCGCCCCGTGACGCGCGCCTCAGGGTGTGACGGCGGACGCGAGGGTCATCTCTTCCACAATGGCGCGGGCTGCGGCGCAGGGGTCGTCCGCTTCAAGGATCGGACGCCCCACGACAAGGTGCGTCGAGCCGTCTCGCACCGCTTGAGCCGGCGTGGCCACGCGCTTCTGGTCTCCGGCCGCCGCGCCGGCGGGACGCACGCCGGGCGTGACCAGCAATGCGCCGGAGCCGAGCACCGTCCGCATGCGCGCCACCTCTTTGGGTGAGCAGACAATGCCGTCCGCGCCGTTCATACACGCGAGCCGTCCCAACGCCTCCACCTGTTCCGTCATGGTGCGCGCCACGCCGATGTCCGCGAGGTCCGACGCATCAAGGCTGGTCAGCATGGTGACGGCCAGAAGTTTAGGCGCGCCCGCCCCGCAGGCGAGAGCCGCGTTCTTGGCCGCGAAAACCATGGCTTTGCCCCCGGCGGCATGCAGGGTCATCAGATCCACACCCACCGCCGCGCCGGCCTTGACGGCCCGCTCCACCGTGCGCGGGATGTCGTGCAGCTTCAGGTCCAGAAAAACTTTTTTGCCGCGCCCCTTGACGGCGCGGACCACGTCTGGGCCTTCGGCGCTGAAAAGTTCCAGGCCGATTTTGTAGAAAGAGACCGTGTCGCCGAGCCGTTCAACGGCCCGGATGACCTCGGCGGTGGAAGCGACATCGAGTGCGACAATCAGTTCGGCCATGCTACCCATCCTTTGTGTTGCCCGTATTAAGCCACAAACAGGTGCGGGTGGCAACAGGAATAGGGTTTCGCGCTTCGCGTGTTGAGGTTTCAAGTTACAGGTTGCACGTTTGGGGTTCGCGTCCATGACGGCGGGGACGCAGGTTTTTTAAAGTAGAGAACGTCGAACGTTGAACGCAGAATTCCAACTTCGAAGTTCGGCGTTCCCCGCAACCGGTAACCCGTAACCGGTTGCCTATAACTTACACCACCAAAGTTATCCTCATTTACATTCCCGTGCGAAGCGCGGGCGGCGGGCTAACCTGCAACCTGTAACGTGCAACGTGTAACCAAAAACCTGTACCCCGAAATCAATAGGTGAAAAAATCCGCATGTGCGGCAATAAACGGGTTAAACTTCCGTTTAATGCAAGTGTTTAAAGGGCGCGGG
This sequence comes from Lentisphaerota bacterium, assembly GCA_022839525.1. Next base: position 4,391 of record JALHET010000083.1, on the reverse strand, counting down.
AGTCCGGGCAGTAAGAAAGTGCCCGGCAGCGTCAGAAGGGTGGAAAAATGAAAAACACAACACAGGCGGCTATTGGAATTTTGGTTGCGGCGGCGTGTGTGCTGGCCACCGGCACGGCACGGGCTGATCGCGTGAGTTTCGGGCTGGGGATCAGCGGCGGAGACGGTAGCTTTCTGGCGCTGGGCGTGAATCACGGGGGGCGCGGGCACAGGGGGGGTGGCGGCCCCCGCCGGGGGTGGCATGGCCCCCGCGTGCCCCATGTCGGGGTCCGGCTAGGCTTTCCGCCGGCGTGCCCGCCGCCTGTGCCGGTCGTTGTTGCGCCTCCGGCTATCGTGTACGCGCCCGCGCCGGTTGTGGTTCGGCGCGGGTACTGGCAGGAACGCGAAGAGCGTGTCTGGATCGAGGGGTGCTGGGTGGAGACGTTTGACCCGTACGGCCGGCGTTGCAAAACGTGGCAGCCGGGGCGTTGGGAAATCCGCCGCACCCGCGAGTGGGTGGAGTAGCAGTGGGCAGTGGGGAGGTTACAGGTTAGAAGTTACAGGTTTCAGGTGGGCAGTAATCAGTAACGTGTAACCTGTAATGTGTAACCTCTCTCCCGTAACGTTCAATGTTCTTTGACCCGCGAGACCGCCTGCCCCTCGGGGCCGAGCGCGGCACGGGAAGAGCCGCATGCCGCCAGCACCTGGTCGGTGGTGCGGAAGTGGCACTTGCAGGTTTTGAGGAGAATCCCGGGGCCAGATTTCTTCACCAGTTCGATGGCGGAGGCGCGCACATGTTCGGAGGCGCCCTTGTGAGCCTGGATGCCGTGCGTCTCGCCCAACCGTCCAAGCCCGCGCAGGAAGGCCTCGCGGGCGAGAACCGAGGCCGCGGCGACCGCGATGTCCGACTCGGCCTTGTGCCGCTGCTCAAGCTTGATGGAGCGGCCTTTCTTCATGAGCGCCCGCTCGATCACCTGTTTGGCGCCGAACTGGTCGGCCACCGCGCGTGGGCAGTCGGGTACGGTTTCGAGAAGGTTCTCGATGCAGCGGGCGTGCGCCCAGGCGAGAAGGGTGTTCACGTTCCGCATTTTGGCGTACAGCCGGTTGTAGGCCTCGGGGCCGATCATCACCAGCGAGAACCGCTTGGGCCCGAGAAGTTGGCGCGTCTTGTTGCCGATGAAAAAGACGGACTTGTCCGTGAGCTGCTTGCAATCCTTGACGCCGAGATCCTGCATCGCGTGGGCGAGGTCGGGATCCACATAGACCGCGCTGACCACGAGCGGGCCGAAGAAGTCACCCTTGCCGCTTTCGTCAATGCCCATGTGGGGCGCGACCAGGTCGGGGTTCAGGAGTTCCTCGTACCCCACGGTGGCGGACTGGAGCACGTTGGGTTCGAGGAAGAAGAGCACGAAATCTTCGGCTCCTTTGCCCTGGATCAGACATTTTCCGCTCTTGTAAAGGTTGACGACACAGTCCTGGGCTTCAACCGCGATGATCGTGTGCGGCACCTGTTTCGGCCTGTAATTGCCCATCTTCAGCAGGATCTTCAGCGTCTCCTGCTGGTCTTTGTCCAACACGAACGTGAACGAATTTTTCTTGGCTTCCATCGCGCATTGATTACACCACAAAGCGGGCGGGGGTGACAAGAGGGAAGCGTCCGGCCGTCGCCGGACCTGAACGTTACAGGTTACACGTTGAGGGTTCACGTTCACGATGGCGGGGACGCAGGTTTTTTTATCGGCGTTCCCTGCAACCTATAACCTGCAACCATCAATTTGTGGCGGCGCGGCGGAACTCGACCTTGCGCAGGATGCGGATCTGGAGGTAGGTGAACCCGATGAGCGCGACGCCGAGAAACCACGCCATCGTGGTGGCGGTGCTGAAGCGCAGGTTGTTGTAGGCCTCTTTCCAGATGGTCAGGCTCAACACGTTCGTCGCGTCCCCCGGGCCGCCGAAGGTCAGCAGGAAGATGCTGCCCATGCCTTGGAACGCCGCGATAAACGCGCCCACGAAATTGATGACCATCAGCGGAAGGAGCTGCGGGAACGTGATGTGGCGGAAGCGGCTCAGGATCCCTGCGCCGTCGATGGCCGCGGCCTCGTAATAGTCCGGAGGCAGGGCTTGGAGCGCGGCCACATAGATGAGGCTCGACATGCCCGCGCCCGCCCACACCCCCGGCAGGATGCAGCACACCATGGCCAGCGCGGGATCCTGAAGCCAGGTCTGCCGTTCCATGCCGAAAGCGAGCAGGATCTGGTTTAGCATACCGTTCTCCGTGGGGTCGTACATCAGCTTCCACAGGAGCGCGATCACCAGCGCGCTCGTCAGGTGCGGCAGGAAGTAGAGCGTGCGGAAAAAGACTTTTCCGCGGGGAATCTCGGAGAGCATGAGCGCCAACAGCACGGGCGTCAGAAAGCCGAGCAGCAGCGTCAGCCCCACATATTCCAGCGTCCGCCCGCACCCGGCCCAGAAACCCGCGTCGGTGGCCACGAGGATGAAGTTGTCGAGCCCGGCCCACCGCGTCTCGCCCACGATCTTGTACTCCTGAAAGGCCATCACCGCGCCGCGGATCAGCGGGTAGTAGCTCCAGAGCGCGACCGACAGCAGCGCCGGCGCCAGCATCAGCCACGGCGCGAGCCCGCGCCGGACGCGGGTGCCGCCGCTGTGCGGCTGCTTGTTGTCGGACGTGCCAGGCCGCTTCCGCAGCAGCCAGACGCACGCCAGCGCCGTTATCACGGCCACGCCGAAGAGCACCCGCGCGAGCGGTCGCTGCCGCTCCAGCACGGCCTCGGGAATCCGGAACATGAGGCCGCGGTTGGCGTCTTCGTTGATACCGCGCAACGCCGCCCCGTAATCGAAGTGTTCACCCGTGTCGGCCAGCATCATGCCCAGCAGCCGCCGGTCGATTAGGTCCGACACGGCTTGCCAGAAGCCCGCATACGGTTCGGTGCGCGCGAGAATCTCACCGCGTGCGAGACGGTCGTAATTTTTGCGGATGCCCGGAGGCACCTCGGCGAGGTATTCGGTGAACCCCAGGCGCGTGAGGTCTGCGGGTGTGCACCAGCGCGCGTGGCCTTCCAGCACCTTCTGTTTCACAGTCTCGTCGTTCACGGCCTCGCTGGCGAGCTGCTCGACGCATGCCCATACCAGGTCGCGCTCCGCTTTCGGCCTGCGGCCCACGCCTTCGGTCATGCTGTAGAAATGCTTGTGTGCCTGGAAGACCGGCGGCATGCCCGGCTTGGCGGCGGGGAAGGGCATGATGCCCACCATGTCGGGGGGGAGGTTCAGGTCGCGCGTCAACTGCTCCACCAGTTCGGCTCCGGAAAAGAGGGCCACGACCTCGCCCTGCGCGAAGAGCTGCGGCAAGTCCTGCGTAAGGCGCGGCAAGGCGCGGACCACGCCTTTGATCACGTCGTTCTCGCCGAATGCGTGAACCCGGCCGTCCGGCAGGGTCACGCGGCCGGCGGCAAGGTCGGCGGGCGCCAGGTCGACCGGTTCGCCGGTCTGGGGGTCGCGGAGCCAGGGGGACCAGGCGAGGCGGTGAAAAAACGCGGTGGCGGCGAGGGCTTCGGGCGAGTCGAACGCCGCCTGCCAGACGCCTTCAACGCGCGAGAGATCCTCGCCGGTATCCGGCGCGAGGAAGCGGGTTTCCTCCATGGGGAAGCGGTAGGCCTTGCCAGTGGCGGGGGAGACGCGCACATTGACGATGGGTGAGCCGCCTGCGGCCTGCACCCACGGCAGCCAGCCCCAGGGGCGGTTCTCCGCGCCGAATGCGCGCTGGCCACGCTGGATTTTCGCGCCCGCGATCTTTTTGGCCGGGAAGGTGAGCCGCTGGCACCAGCGGAAGAACTCGTCCCATGTGGCGGGCACGAGTTCCGGATCCACGCCCGCCTGCCGCACGAGGTCTTTGCGGTAGACGATGCCGTAGTACCAGACGCCGGCCATCGGCACGCCGTACACTTTGCCCTTGTGCGTCGCGGCCTGCCGCCAGAGCGGCGCCACCTTGGCGCGCAGTTGAACAGCGTCGTTTATCTTGGCGTCCAGGATCGGCGCGATAAGTCTTTGCACCGGCTCCGAGACGCTCTCTACCATGCCTTTCGGTTTCAGGGACAACGGCCCGAGCTTGAGGGTGTCCGCCAGGCTGTCCGACAAGCCGGTATAGTACAGTTCGGTCTTGAGGCGCCATTCCGGAGTGACCTTCATCCTGGCCTTGAACTTCAGTCCGGCCCGGAGCGGGTAGCTCTCATAGAGGGCATTGCTGAACGTCACTTGCACGGGCACGGTGAGATGTACAAAGTCATCCGACGCCGAAACCGCCACCGGGCCATTTCGAAGCACTGCCACGGAGACGCCCAACCCACCCTGCCCTTTATAGAGATCCTTGGGCAGAGCCTGGTTGATAACCGTAGCGAG
>JALHET010000495.1 GCA_022839525.1 Lentisphaerota bacterium | reverse complement strand
TGTATCTCCGATATCTTCTGTATCAAGCTTTCCAAGCTTAAAGGATGTATCTCCGATATCTTCTGTATCAAGCTTTCCAAGCTTAAAGGATGTATCTCCAGTATCTTCTATATCAAGCTTTCCAAGCTTAAAGGATGTATCTCCGATATTCTCTATATCAAGCTTTCCAAGCTTAAAGGATGTATCTCCGATATCTTCTATATCAAGCTTTCCAAGCTTAAAGGATGTATCTCCGATATCTGTTAAATCCAGCTTTCCATAATATCCTAACTCTACAGCTTTAAAAATATCTAAACGACTATCTAATAGAAAATCACCCTCAATCAACTTATTAACTATACAATCTACCGACTTACTTAAATCAAATAACTTATCTATAACTATAAAAATTGCATTTTTACTGGAAAACCTATACTTCTCAACCCCGCCCGTGTTAATATTTTCAATAATATTTGCTTTTTCTAATTCTTTACTGTAAGTAGCAACTTTTAAATTACTTGAATTTACACTTCTACTTTGTATGCCGTCAAGAGTTACATTGTTGCCGCCACCTCCGTCAATAAAATCAACTAAAGCATAATAACTTAAACCAGCCTTGTCTAACGGCTGTAATATTGTATGGGCAAAGCCTTTACCTAAAGAAACTTCATTAAACACACAATAATTTACATCTATAGCTACCCTAGTAACTTCAATCCAATTAGATAACACAGTAATAGGATCACTTACAAAACTTTCACCTGACACAAACTGACTATAATAACCCTCCATTAAATTATTACCAGAATCTATTAACGAGAAATAAGAATCAAATATTTTTACTCTTATACAGCACTGATCTAAAACAGCACTTTGTAGTTCTTTAAACTTTAAACTAGTACTTATATAACTATCTAAACTACACACGTCAAACACACGAATTTTTAAATTAGAACATTCATAGCTATCAACATAACCTTCATTGATTACTAAAACATTCTCAAGGTTAGTAATAAAAGCACAATAGTTAACCACAGCCCTATTACCTATATCCTGAAATACGTCAGCTAAAATAGAGTACTTATCTAAATTACTAGAACAAACAGCAAAATACTCAAACCTGTAAAATTTATCGTAACACATTGCCAAAACTACATCTACTACACACTTTACACTACCAACATCATAGCCAAGTACAGCAAATAAATCCACAGCTAACCCATTAACCAAACAGTCACACATTAAACCTTCCACACACAGCTCTCCTAATGACTGTTTTTGTCTTTCTATAACTGCATGTTTACGTTTTCTTGCTTGAACACCCCCACGTATTTCTACGGCATTAACACTATTGCAAATAGGCGCAGCAAATAAATACTCTTTGAGAGTATCCGTAGCGCAGTAAATGTTATATTCAAAA
>JALHET010000494.1 GCA_022839525.1 Lentisphaerota bacterium | reverse complement strand
CGCAGGGCCGGGTTTGATTTTCGGAGCGCGGAGAGCTGTCTGATGGTGTTTTCGAGGTTGAGGGCGCTGATTTCCGGTTTGAGGTGCGTGGGGAGCCGTGCGTATTTTCCCTGTTCTGCGGTTTCGGCGATGGCGGGGCGCAAGTCTGCATCGCTTCCCGGCTGTTTGGCGCCCCTGATGCCCCATTCGCTTCCATAATATACCGAGGGGATGCCGGGGACGGTGAAGAGCAGGCTGTACAGGAGGGGAAGGTCGGCCGGGCGTTTGAGGACGCTTGCCGCGCGGGGGACGTCGTGGTTGTCGACGAAGGTGTAAAGCTTGAGGCCTTTGTAGAGGCCTTCGCTCCCCGACTGCCGGTTGAGGCCCCAGGCGAGTTCGAAAAAGTTGCGGTCGTTGAGGCTGGACCAGAGGCCTTTGTAGAGTTCGTAGTTGGTGACCGAGTCGAGGCGGCCAGCGCGCGCCCAGTGCGTGTAGTCGCCGTGGACGACTTCGCCCATGAGCCAGAAGTCCGGTTTGATGGATTTGCAGAAGATGGAGAGGGCATCCATGAAGTCGGGCGAAAGGACGTCGGCTGCGTCGAGGCGGAGGCCGTCTATGCCGAAGTCTTCGATCCAGTGTTTGACCGCGCCGAAGAGGTGTTCGCGTACGGCGGGATCGGCGGTTTCGAGCTTGGCGAGGTCATAGTGTCCGCTCCAGCCTTCGTACATAAAGGAGTCTCCTGCCGGACTGCGGCGGGAAAAGTCGACTCCCTTGTACCACCCGCGGTAGGCCGACGCAGGCCCTTTTTCGCGGAGGTTCCGGAAGGCGAAGAAATCGCGTCCGGTATGGTTGAGAACAGCGTCGAGGACGACGGCGATGCCTGCGTCGTGGAAGGCGCGGACAAGAGCGGCGAGGTCGGCGTCGGTGCCGAGCCTCCGGTCGACATGCCAGTAGTCGACGGTGTCGTAGCCGTGTGCGACCGACTCGAAAAGGGGGCCGAGGTAGACGGCGTTGACGCCGAGGGACTGAAGGTGGGGGATTCTGTCCGCTAGCTGCTTGAGGCCGCTGCCGGGAGGCGAGGCGAAGTCGTTTCGGGCCGGTGCTCCGCACATGCCGAGCGGGTAGATGTGGTAGAAAACGCGGGAAGAGATGGTAGAGGTCATAGAGGGCTCCTTGGTGATATAGTGTTGTATGTTTGTATACCTACCGGTAGGTATACAGGAAGTTCGTGAAGCGGCAGGTGTACGAATAGAGTTTTCGTATACCGACCGGTACGTATCTTTCATTTCTCTATACCTACCGGTAGGTATACTAGAGAATCCGAAAAAAGGATGAACTTGATTCCGGTCGGAGCGCGCCTTCCGTCCGGCTTTCGTTCATCCTCTTTCAAGGTCTGACAGAGCTTCTTACGAGAAGATGCCGTGCATGTAA
>JALHET010000001.1 GCA_022839525.1 Lentisphaerota bacterium | reverse complement strand
CGTCGATGCCGCCACGGGCGAGATCGTCGGCGCGAACTTTACATGACGGGGAAACATACATTCGCGAACATGCGCCCTGCAGTTTCCGGCAGTGCTCCGAACCTCTCCCCGTTGGGAGACGTTCGCGGCGGTCACGAATGATGGACTATCCCCAAGTTTTTCGGTTGCCTAGCGAGATCAATACCGAAAACAAAGGGGTTCGTCAAAAACCGGGTGTCTCTGTAAGTGAAATGGCGGTTCCGGTTCTGTTAATCCTGTATCGTGCGGGATGAGAAAAAAACGGAGGAAACCACTGCAAAGAATAATAGCCAAACCGCGTTCAAAGTGCGAGAGCGGCGGGCGTCAGTTTTTTGGGATATTTTCCAAAAAGGGTCACTTGACAGCCCATACCGGAATCGGATAAATTAACTGTTCTATTCATTCCGGTAGAAGGTTCCCGGAACTGGCGAATTCCTCATCTGACGAAGGGTCATAACATGGATGCGTATGCGGTTTTAGAGACCGGTGGCAAGCAGTATCGTGTCTGCGTAGGCGACACGATTGAGGTGGAACTTCTGGACGCCGAAGTTGGAAGCGACCTGGAATTGGATTCGGTCGTGGCCGTTTCGGACGGCAAGGAGTTGAAGATCGGCATGCCGTACGTTCAAGGCGCGAAGGTGACCCTTACGGTGGTTGGGCACAAGCGTGGCGTAAAGCTGATCAACTTCAAAAAGAAACGGCGCAAGGGGTATTCGCGCAGGGTTGGACACCGTCAGGAGTTGACGGTTGCGTCGGTTAAGGCGATCGCCTAAACGGAGGAGAGTGATTTATGGCAGGTTCAGCAGCAAGAAACGGTCGTGACAGCAACTCCAAGCGTTTGGGCGTGAAGCGTTATGACGGTCAGGTTGTCCGGGCAGGCTCGATCCTTGTCCGTCAGCGCGGAACCAAGGTTCATCCCGGCGAGAATGTCGGGTGCGGGCGCGATTTCACGCTGTTCGCTTTGGTGGACGGTTCCGTTAAGTTTATGAAAGACGGCAAGGTGGTCAGCATCCTTCCCACAGCCGCGGCGAAGTAGGCGGGACGGTTCCTTTTGCGGGCAGCCTCGCGAAGACCAGACCTTTTGAGGTTGAGTCGGGTTTTTGTCCGCGAGCGGGAGTTGTGCAGACCGGTGGGCGTTTTGTGCGGGAACATGGTTTTCCGGCGCGGAACGCCTTTTCTGTGTCTGCGGCGTGCCGATCTCATTCCACCGTATAGACGCGGACACCGTAAGGCGGGAACGTGTCGGTCAGCACGCCCTTTGCGAAGGTGAGCGCGCGTGTCGGCTCCTGCCTGTCCATGACCTTTTTCGCGTCCGGGAAAGTGAAGGCGGCTTTGACCTCCGCTTTGGCCGAGTTGGCGCAGAGCAGATAAAGGTTGCCTTGGTAACGTTTCCCCAAAACGCTGATGGCGGGATGGCCTTGGCTGTCTTTCTGCGGCCCCTCGGTGATGGTCACGTGCGGCGTCTCGCCCGACTCGGACAACAGCACGGCTTGCAAGCCGCTGATTTCTTTGGAAACCCTACACATCGTGCGCCAGGTTTCCGCGGTATGGGTCGCGCCGTGGTTTTTATCCCGTCCGCCGTAGGTGTACCATGTGATGCCATTCGCGCCGTGGATCAGCGCAAGGAAACTCATGGCCCGCAATTCTTCTGCGGTAGGGAAGCGCGGCCAGCCCCAGCCCTCAAAATACTGGATGATCGGCCAGACGGTTTTAACCGGATTGCCCACCGCTTGAATGTCTGCCCGTAACGTCTGCATGTCGGTGATGACCTGCGGCACATTGTCATCCCCCCGGATCGGATAGATTTCCGGAAGGAACCCGTCGGTCGCGCCGACAAACGCGGCGTAATTCGAGGAGGGGGGGTGTCCAACGCCGTCGGCCTGAACGGTGATGTGGTCGGGGTCTATCGCGCGGATGGCTTCCGAGAGCCTGGTCAAGTCACGGGGCGAGACATACGCGGAAGTGTCGTCGGCCAGATACCAAGCCAGCACGGCAGGGTGCGACCGCTCGCGGGCGACATCCTCAAGCACCGTCTGTACGTCCATACGGTTCGCGCCCTGTCCCGAAGAGAGGAACAGGCGGATGCCGTGGCGGGCGGCGGAGTCCATGAACTCCCGGAAATCGGCCGTGCGCTTCGAGTTATAGGTGTGGGCGACATTGAACCCGTTGGCTTTCAACTCCGCGAAGGCGCGGTCAAAGCTGTTGCTGTTGAAGGCCTTTTTCCAGACCGCATAGATCCCGATCGGGAAAAAGGGTTTTTTGTCGATGAGCACGGCGCCGTCTTTTCTCAGGGTGACCCGGTTCCGCGTGTCCCGCCTGCCGATGAGTAGCGGCCAGCTTTCTTGCAGGCGGTTGCCGGCCTGATCCTCAACCTCCACGCGCGCGTGGTGCAGGTTGGGCGGGATGTCTGACGGGTCGCGCGCTTTCCCGTTTGGCGAGAAAGGCGTTTTAGGCGTGAAAACAAGCGTCCCGTTTTTCCGCTGGAGGCTTTGGGTCTCTTCTTTGCCGTCCACCCAAAAACGGAGTGTGGAGGCGTTTATGCCCGTCGGGTCAGATACGCGGAAGATGATGGGGGACTGCGCGTCTTCCGTCAGTTTCGGGCTGAGCGTCTCCAGCGCCGGAGGCGTGCGGTCCACGCCGTCCCAAGCGCCATCTTCGGCGGTTCCGATCATGACCCGGCTCAAGACCGGGCTGTGGGCGGCATTGCCGGAAGCCAGACGCGCGCGGTAACGCAGCCAGCGGGCTGTTCCCGCCAACGGCGGCAGGGGTTGCCCGGGCTTCTCGAACGAACCGGAGGCCGTGCCGTCGGGGCCGATGAAGGGCGACCACGCGCCGGGCGTGCCGTTGTCATCGGGGGCGGATGAAATCTGGAACGTCACCCGCGTGCCTGGCGGACAGACGGCCTGCCACCGGATTCCGGACGGGGAGGCCGTGACGGGGAACGGGCGCGAGACCGCCTCTCCCGCCGTCATGAACTCGCCGGGCGTTTGCGCGGAAAAAACCACGTTCCGGATGTCCAGCGGTTGGCCGGGAGTGATGTTGGGCGAGTCCGCACCGATGCGGATGACGGCGCTGACGGCGCCGGCGGGCACGGTGCCCGAGACGCGGGTCTCTTGCCACACGTCCGTTTGGCAGTCGAGTCCGAAAGGCAGCGCCCCCGCCGGCTGGCCGTCCGCCGCATACCATTGGATACACATCTCATATTTGCCGGCATGGCCTTTCGGCCGCGCAAAAACCGATTCGCCGCGCGCGATGATGCGCAGGTCGAAAAACGTGCCCGGCGTGACCGTGACGGCGCGCGAAAAAACAGTGAAAGCCGTGTCGCGCTTTTCCCCGTTCCGGCGAATGGAAAGGTACGACACGCCGGCTTCCTGTTGCCGTTCGAACGTCAGCGCCTGGTCGTAGTTTTCGGTCTGCCACGTGCCGGTCCCGTTGGGGAAGGTTTCTTCCAACAGTGTCCGGCTAACCCAAGCGAGCCTGAGCGCTCCGTTGTCGCAGGCTACGCTGTTTGCCGAGACCAGCCACGAGCCATTCTCGGATTGAGCCCTGATGCCGAGGGCAATGCCCATGCCCGCCAGTGCCAGAACGATTCGTGCGGCGCTTAAATTTCCGTTCGGGCGTTCTTTCAAAAAAAACCTGTCCATGAGTTCCCTTCCGTGTTGTGTTGCCCCTGCCGCTCACTCGCCTTTCTGGAGGCGGTTGAGCATGGACAGCAGGCGGTCGATCATTTGAGGGGCGGCATCGGGCTCCAGCCGGCTGGAGCCGGGCCAGGTCTCGTAACCGCCGAGCGCGTGGTGCTCCACGGTCGGCAGATAGCCGAAATAGCCGTGCGCATGCGACACGACAAATGTCGGTTTGAACGGGCTGCGGCGTTTCAGTTCCAGCCCGACCTCGCAAAAGGTGTCGTTCGGGAACGTCGCGATGCCGACGGCGCCGATGCGGAAAGCCTGCAGCGGGAACCCCCAGCGCGCAGGCATGGCGTCCATCCGCAAAAGGCGTTCGGCGTAGATGCCCGACCACGTTTCCGGTTTTTTGCCCGGCGCGAGCGAGGCGAGGATGCCCTTGGCCCACGCGAGCTGTTCCGGTGTCGGACGCCGGTACGGGAGATCGATTTTCTCGAATGACACGCCGAGCGGCACACGGTCGTGCCACCGCATCGCCTGGTAGACCGCGCACGCCTTCTGCGCCACGTCGTCTGCAACGATCCGCATTTTCGCGTAAGCCGGCAGCTTCGCGGCGGGCTTGGTGACATCGATGTTGTTGATGTCGCCGCTCGCGCCGTTGCTCATGAGGGAGACGAAGGGCGGGTCTTGCCGGTCCGCGCCCAGCAACTGCTGGACGCGGTCGTTGAACATCCCGTAATAGTCGGCCGAGATGTCGGAGGCGGGATTGCCCCCCACATAGTGCAATGCGTAATTCGCGAAAAGGGCGAGCGGCCGCCCGCCAGCCGTCTGCACGGCGATCACGCCGATCTCTGGATCGGTCGGCCCGGCCGGCTTGACCAGATTCGGGTTGAGCCGTCCAGGGTTCATCTTGACCAGATCGTTCGTGCCGCCGAAGGGCGTCGCCGGCACGGTGCCGGGCTTCAGATACCAGCGGCGGTTGAAAACGTGGCGCGGCTCGGATGCGGTGCCCCAGCCGATGCGGGCAGGCTCAAGGTTGTTGATCGCGCAGCGCACGGTGTCCGCGATGCGGCGCACCAGAACCTCCTGAACCTCGTTCAGCTCCGGCGTGACGACGAAGCGGTCGCCCACCACGTCGTGCGACGTGTGGGTATGCGTCGCGGAAATGAGCACGTGTCCTGCCGGCAAACCGGTCTCCTGCTCAATCCGCTGCCGCGCCGCCTCGCTCACCTGCCACATCACGTCCAGAACGTCGCACACGACAAAGGCCAAACGCGTCTTGCCGTCGTCCAGCGCCAGACACCGCACCCAGAGGTCGTCGTGCACATGTTTAGCCGGGAAGGGCAGGAACCCGCTGTACATGCTTGCGCCCAGCGCAGGCGTGATGTTCCCTTTGGCCGCGCCCGCGCGGAGCGTGCCCGGGGCGCCTTCTTTCGCCGCACCCGTCACGCAAACGCCCAGCACGCATGCCGCGACAAGCCCCGCCTGTTTCACAAATGTCCTGTTTAAACGTTTAGTTGTGCGCATACCGGCTCCACCTGCCCTGTTGATTGAAAACCCGCACTTTCCCGCCCTCGCCACACGAGTCATAGCACCGCTTTGTCCATTCGTATTCTTTCGGCATCGTGCCGATGAAGCTAATGGGGCGAGGGAATGCCAGCGCGAGATTGTGGGGGAGATCGCCGGTTTTAAGGACGTTCATGAATTCCGGGCCGCCCTTCCAATGCGTGACCACCGGATCCTGCAGGATGACTTCCGAAATGTCCGGATCGAGCAAGGCCGCATAAACCGCCACGGCCGCCTCGGCGCCCCGCCCGTACACAACGATTTCTTTCACATTCGTCTCCTGCCGGAGCGCTTGAATGGCCGTCAGCAGGTCGAGCGTCTTGCGCTCGTAATAGGTCTGCCCGACCAGCGGGTAAGCGCGCCGGGCTGTCCATTCGACGCCCGGGCCGACAGCCCCCCCGCCTGTCCCGCGGACCTCCACGCAGGCATATCCCGCCGCATTGGCGCTGAACGACGCATTGCCCGCGCCGGCGGCGCAGAACGGGGAACGCGCGTCCGGTTGCATGGCTCCGACAACCAGGGGATAAGGCCTTGGGCCTCCTATCGGGATAGCCAAGTGGGCGCGGATCAGCATCCCGGGCTCCGAGTGGAATTCGTAGGTGCGGAACTGGTGGCTGCCGCCCTGCCCCTGCCGCCTGCAGGAGGTGTCGGGAACAGGGATGGCCGTCGGGATCTGCCGGAAGGTCAGGTCGCGCAATTTCTTCAAGCAGGTCTCCTGATGGATCTCCCACTCTTTCCTGCCTTTGAGTTCCGGCAGGCCGGGCAAAGGGATAAAGAACGTGTCCACACCCTCCAGCCGGTCGTCGGCAGGCGGTTTCATGTCCTTGTAGACGGCGAGTTCCTCATCCTTTTCCGGGGTCTCCGCGATGTCGTCCGTCACCGGGAGGTCTGACCCTTTAAGATGCTTTTCGAACCAGTTGAAAACGGCTAGGCGCATCTTCGGCGAGTAACCGTGCTGCGTGACCGCTTCGGTCAGGCCGACCTTATCCTCACACCCATAGAGAATATACACTTGCCGCGCGCGGTGAACCAGGTCGCGGAAAGCGTAAGGCCGGAAGAGAATGTCTTCCGTCGCCGCGCCGACCAGAAGCGCGCGAGGGGCGATGAGCCCCGCAAGGTCAGGAAAATCCCATCCGTAGGTGTTCACCCAGTACGTGCAGTCGCAGTGGCCGTCGATGGTCCGGTCGCGGACATGCTGGTACATGTTCCCGGTCTGACAGCACGGGACCACAACCTTGAAACGCGGATCGGCCACTCCTGTGAACCACGACATTGTCCCGCCGCCCGACAGTCCGGTTATGCCGAGTCTCTCCGCATCCACTTCCGGACGGGTCTGCAGATAATCCGCCGCACGCATGGCTGTCCACACCTCGACCCCGGCGGGCGAATACCCCTGGCTGTACCAATGCCACCAGCCCTTTGAATAGGTCCCGTGGTGGAAGCCGCCGTTTTCGCCGACTTGGATCGGGTCAAGGATCATGGCCACATAGCCGTGTTCGGCAAACCAGCGGGGATGAAACTGATAATGGAACTTGCCCCTCTTCGAATGGCCGCAGACGTAGACCACCGCGGGAAGTTTGCCCTTTACCTCTTTCGGGCGATACAGATTGGCGGCAATCCTGCAGCCCGGCACCGGCTGGAAATGCATCTTCTCCACCACGTAACCGCCGCGGTCGAGTGTGCCCGTCACCGTGACGTTGAGATCCGTGCGCGGCGGCAAGGGGTCGAGACCCAACATTTCCAGCCACTTCCGGCGTTTTCCGGGAAGCTGTTCCTCCCACGCTCCAAGCGGCGGGAGTTCAAATATGGATCGGCTGGTGACCTCCTGCGCCTGTCGCACAAGACATGCATACAACTGGGTCGGTTCTTCTTCAGCCCGGGTTCGCATGGGCAATCCTCCGAGGCAAGCGCACAGGGTCACAGCGGCAACAAAAGAGGGACAGTCTGTTTTCCAGGGCAAGCAGGATAACGTTCTCATGGCAGGTCTCCTCGACGGGTAACATAACGTGAAAGCCTTTATGTTTGGGGCTCTTGCGGGTCTCCCCCGGAGATTGATCGGGCACGGCATCGAGCCTTACCCGAAACAACGGGGAGAGGATGACAAAAACACCGCCTTTTGTCCATCTTCCCGTTACGTGGTTCCGTTTTGAGGGTATTGCTTCTTGTTGCCTTCTGGGGGTTATTGTATTCTATGCCTGCGTTTCATGGAGACACGAGACCCTTGAAGACACGAATGTTTATCGATCATGTTGTGGTGCATGTGCGTGCCGGTGCGGGCGGCAACGGGAGCAGCAGTTTCCGGCGCGAGGCGTGTGTGCCCAAAGGTGGCCCCGACGGCGGCGATGGAGGCCGCGGGGGGCATGTCATTTTCAAGGCGAGCCGCGACGTCGATTCCCTGATCGCGCTCTATTTCGCGCCCCAGCTCTTTGCCGAGGACGGGGTGGCCGGGCGCGGCCAGAAGATGTACGGGCGCAGGGGCAAGGATCTGGTCGTCCGGGTGCCGTGCGGCACGGCGGTGTACGATGCGGAAACCGGCGCGCAACTGGCCGATGTCATCGGCCATGGCGATGAGGTCATGATCGCGAAGGGCGGCAAAGGCGGCTTGGGCAACGTCCACTTCAAGACCTCGACGCACCAGGCCCCGACCGAACACACGCCGGGCGATCCGGGCGAGGAGTTCCGCCTGCGGCTGGAGCTGAAAACCATCGCCGACGCGGGACTGCTGGGTTTCCCCAATGCCGGCAAATCATCGCTGCTGGCCTGCGTCAGCGCGGCCCGCCCCAAAATCGCCAACTATCCGTTCACCACGCTCAACCCGCTCGTGGGCACGATCCAATACCCCGATTTCTCGCAACTGCGGGTCGCCGACGTGCCGGGAATCGTCGAGGGCGCAGCGTCCGGCGTTGGGCTCGGTGTGGGGTTCCTCAAGCATATCGCACGCTCCCGCGTGCTGGTGTATGTCGTCGACATGGCGGGCACCGACAACCGGGAGCCGTGGAAAGATTTTCTGGCGTTGCGCAAGGAGATCAGCCAGCACAACCCCGATCTGCTGGAACGCCCGTGTCTGGTGCTGGCCAACAAGATGGATCAGGACGACGCGGTCAAGAATCTGCCCCGGTTCATCCGTGAGACGGGGGTCACGCCGCTGCGGGTTTCGGCGATCGATCCAGAGGACGAAGGGGTCGGGCAGTTCAAACAGCGCCTGTGGGAGATCCTCCGTCCGGAACCCAAGGGCACGTGGCGGGCGACGCCCGCGGTTCATCCATCCGTGCCGGAGGGTGCGCCGTCTGAGGAAGCGATCATTTGCGAAGAGGCACTAAAGCGTGCGCCGTTTCTGGACTTGGCGCGCAAACCGCTCAAAAAGCGCGGGAAGCGTTAAAAGCGGGGGCGGGTGACCACTCCGCCGCATGGTCAGGGTTCGCGGATCACCGGGTTGGTGAGTTCGCCGATGCCGCCGATGGATACGGTGACACTGTCGCCGGGGGCGAGGTAGACGGGCGGCGTGCGGGCGAAGCCCGCGCCGGAAGGCGTGCCCGTGAAGATGGCCGTGCCCGCCGGCAGCGTGGTGCTGCCGCTCAGGAAAACGATCAGGTCGGCCACGCTGAAGATGTGGTCCGCCGTGCTGGAGCATTGCCGCACTTCGCCGTTCACGATCGCTTTCAGCGTGAGCGTTTGCGGGTCAGGGATCTCGTCCTTCGTCACGATGCAGGGGCCGAGCGGCGCGAAGGTGTCGAACGACTTGCCGCGGCACCACTGGTTTCCGCCGAAGCTCTTCTGCCAGTCGCGCGCGGTGACATCGTTGCCGCAGGTGTAGCCGAGCACATGGTCAAGCGCGTTCCCGCGCGTCGCGTTCTTGCAGGTTTTTCCGAGGATCACGACCAGTTCGGCCTCGTAGTCCACTTTGGTGCTCGCCAGACGGGTGGGAATGACAATCGGGTCGCCGGGGTTCTGCGTGACCCACGGGCTTTTCATGAACAGCACCGGGAACTCGGGGATGGGCTGCCGCGTCTCCAGCGCGTGCGCGCGGAAATTAAGGCCGATTGCGAGGATCACGGGGGGCTGGAGCGGGGCGAGCAACTTGGCGATGCGTTCGCGTCGTCCGGTGGGCTTCCATGCGCCGAAAAGATCCCCGACGATCGGTTCGGCGGATCCGTCGCCGTGCAGGATACCGGTGAGCGGCGTGGCGGACGTGCCTGTGAGGAAACGGATAATTTTCATGATGTCAGGTTCTGCCCAAGTCTTTGACGAATGTGTTGAAGGGTGCGTATGGGTTTGTCATGGGGTTTCGTTCTCCATACCCAACGTCACCCGCTTTCGCGACACTCATAGGCACCTTCTGGTTCCGGTATTACTATATATCATACCGCGCCGACTCGGCCAACAGGTTGGTAGCCCACCGGGTTCGAAAATGGTTGGGCGGGGTTTCTGCCTTGTGCGGAACCTGCCCTGAGCCGTATAATGCGGCCAATACGTTTTTGGGGTAGTATCCGTTAGAAGCCCTTCCTGAAAAAGGGAAAAAAAGAAAGGTTCCTGTATGTCGTTTCGTGATGTTTGCCGGTTTGCCGTTAACGGTTTTGCTGCCTCCGTCTTGCTCGTGTCCGCCATGGCGTCCGGTGCGGCGGAGTTCATCCCCTTGCCGCTGGCTGGGGGCGCCAACACAGGGTTTACCGATACCACGGAGGGGGATCGGCAGGGGGGGTGGATTGATCTGGGCGGGAACGACCTGCATGTGATCAAACCCGGACGGCTGACGGCGTCGCGCGTGCCCTTCGAGATTCTCGACGAAACAGCGCATCCCGGGAAAACCTGCGTAGTTCTGGGGGGGCCGAAACGCCCGTATCTTCCGGCCCAAGCAGAGGTGCCTGTCGCCGGGGTCAGCGGCGCTTACCTGTATCTGATGCATGCGGCCGCCTGGTGCCCGCCCGCCAAGGAGCTCAAGCAGACGGGCGTCCTGCGGGTTGACTATGCGGACGGCGGCGTTTCGGAATATCCCGTGCGCTGTGGCCAGGATGTGGCCGACTGGTCGAGTTCCGCCAGCTACACAAATGCGGCGCGGGGCTGGACCGCGTACAACAACAACACTCAGGTTTCGCTCTTCGTCTCGCGGTTTGCGCTTGAAAAGAAACCCCTCAAAGCCTTGCGGTTTGAGGCTCGCGAAAGCGCGTGGATGGTCGTTGCCGCCACGGTTGGGGAGGACGTTGCCTTGGCGTCGATCCGCCCCAACGTCATGTTGACGAAGACGTATGAGGCGCCCGCGCCTTTTGAAACCCCGCTGCCGAAGGCGACGGACGCCCGGCCTCCGAAGAACATCATCCTGATCATCGGGGACGGAATGGGCGCGGGCGCGCAGAAGCTCACCTCCCTCTACCAGCACAAGGCAGAGTCGCGTCTGGTCATGCAGCAGCTTCCGGTTTCCGGACGCTGCGTCACCCGTGCGGCGAATGCGGAGGTGACGGACTCGGCGGCATCCGGCACGGCGATCGCGACGGGATACAAGACAAACAACGGAATGGTGGGTATGGATCCCGACCAGCGCCGTCTCGTGTCGGTGATGGAGCAGGCGCACCGCGAGGGGCGTGCCGCGGGGATCATCACCTCCGACGCCATCTGCGGCGCAACGCCGTCCTCGTTTTACGCGCATGTCCCGCGGCGCGGTGATGCGTCGGACATTTCCCTGATGGCGTCGGCGTGCGGGTACGGCATCTTGATCGGGAACCACAACAGCGCGCCGTGGTTTCTGGCCAAGGACGCGGGCGGGCTGCGCGTGGACAACCGGAACCTGGTGGAGGAAATGGGCAAGGCAGGGTATGTGCTGGCCGAGAATCCGGAAGCGTTTGCCCGCGCGCCGGCGGAGAAGCGTGTCATCGGGTTCATGGCCTGCGGGACGCTGGACGACGAGCGTTGCCTCGCGGAACTTCTCGGCACGGCTGTGAACCGGCTGTCGCGGAATGCGTCGGGCTTTATGCTGATGCTGGAATGTACCATCACGGACGCGGGCGGTCACAGCAACAATCCGGAAATGACCGTGCGCGGCACGCTTCAGGTCGACTGGGCGGTAAAACGCGCGGTTGAGTTCGCGCTGAAAAACGGGGAAACGCTGGTTCTGGTCACTGCGGATCACGAGACGGGCGGGTTGGAGTGCGCGCCGTGCGCGAAGGTTCCGGGGCAGGTCGATATCCGTTACACCACGACCAACCATACGGCCGCCTTGGTGCCGCTTTACGCTTTCGGCCCCGGCTCTGCTCTTTTCGGCAAAACCATGGACAACACCGGTATCGCGAAGAACATCGCGCAACTCTGGCGTCTTTCCATGCCGCCCCCCGGCGCGCCGGAAAAGTGAGACAGGGGATCAGGCGTTCAGCCCGCTTAAATCCGGCTGCAACGCGCGGTTCTCGCGCAGCAGGGCGTCGAGGGTCACGAGGGTGCGCCGCGCCGCGGCCTCGCGTCCGAGGATGGCCGCCAAATTGCTGTCGGCCGCGCGGGTCACCTGCGTGTTCGAGTAATCGGCGGCTTCGATGGACTGCCGGAACTCGTCGATGTTGGTCCGCACGCTCGCCTCGGGGTTGGGAACGCCCCCTCCGAAATGCCGGGGGCCGCCGCGCATATAGGCTTTGCCGGCATAGGAGAGGCAGGCTGCCGCCTGTGTGCCTTGCAGCGAGGCGGTCAGGCGCCCGGCTTTCAGCCAGTCGTGGTATGTCCCGAGAATCCCCTGGTGGCACCAGGCCGTGCCGTCGTCGAACAGGTAGACCACGGTGCTGGAGTCGCGCGCGTCGCCGTGAACCGAAGGCCGGAACGCGGCCGATGCGCCCATCGCCGACACCGGCACTTTGCCCAGCGCCCAGACGACCGCGTCGATGATGTGGACGTCGTAATGCACGATATAGTCGCCGCCCAGCGCCACGTCGTTGCACCAGACCAGATCTTTCAGCCGGTTTCCGGCGCTCTTCTCGCGGGGCGGGTCCTGGTACCCGTTGCCGCCCGCCCAGCCGGAGGAAAAGACGGTCTGGAGCTTGCCGAGGGCGCCCGCGCGGATCCGGTTGGCCACCTCTTGGTTCACCGGGTCGCGCGGCAACTGATAATCGGCCTGGAAAACGCGCTTCTGTTCCGTCGCGCGTGCCGCGAGGCGCCGGATCGCGACGGTGCCCGGGATGTCGACCGCCACCGGCTTGGCCATATAGATGTGCAGCCCGGCGTCCAGCGCCGCCGCAGCGTGAAACGGAAAGAAGTACGGGGGCGTCTGCAGCACAACCGCCTCGACGCCGGAGGCCATCAGCCGCCGGTACCCCTCCAGACCGGAGAAGCAGTGTGCCTCCGGCACACCCAGTTGGGCGCCGACCCGCGCGGCGCGCTCCGGGAAATAATCCGCCACGGCCGTAAAGGCGAACCCCCCGTTCGACGCGAACAGGTTGCAGATCCACGAGCCTCTTCCGCCGCAGCCGACCAGGCCGAGTTTGACCTTCCGGCCATACGTGTGCCGCGGTTCCTGCGCGGGGGGCTGCACAGGCTCCTGCCCGTCCGCGCGCCGCGCCGCGAACGGCAGCGCCGCCATTCCCGCGTGGGCCAGGCGCATAAACTCGCGCCGTCCGACAGAGGCAACCGGTTTCATCGTATCCGCCCTTTCACTCGCCCGGCTGGTATCCGAGCCACCGCGCCACGGCGGCATTCTTGGAACGCACGTGGAGTTTCTTGTAAATCCGCAGCACATACGTGTGCACGGTCGCGAACGCCACATTCAGCTTGTCGGCGATCTCCTTGTAAGAGAAGCCCTGCGCCAACAGGTCCAGAACCTCTTTTTCGCGTGCGGCCAACTCGTCCGAAGCGCTGAACGCGGGCTGGGCCGCGTTGGCCGGCGGGCGCGCGAGGGGCGGCTGGCCGCGGAAGGCGTCCACGACTTTGCGGGCCAGCGCGCTGGTCATGGGCGCGCCGCCGCGGTGGATGTCGCGGATCGCGGCCAACAGGTCCCGCGCCCGCGCGGGCTTCACCAGATAGCCGTGGGCGCCGGCCGCGAGCGCGCGGAAGAGGTTGTTGGTGTCCTGGTACACCGTGAGCATCACGATCTGCAGGGCGGGCATCCTTTCGGAGAGCTGGCGCACGCACTCGATGCCGTCCATGCCCGGCAGGTTGATGTCCATCACGGCGACCTGGGGCTTTAACGCAGGCGCCTTGGCCAGCGCGTCCTCGCCCGAACCGAAGGAACCGACACACGCGCACCCGGGGTCGCTGTTGATGATTTCCACAAGCCCCGACCGTAACCGGCTGTCGTCTTCCACAACTATCACATGAATCGCCATCGGCCTTCATCCGTGCCGGTTCCCCGCGCGAACACCGCCAGCGGGAGACCGGTATTTCGGAGCGTAGCAAAGCCCGCGCGCTTGTTCAAGCCATGAAGACCGTTGACTTTTTCCGGATATCCTCCGATGATTGAAACATGCGTGCGACAACAAGCGGTGGAGGAGGACAGATGGCAAACCAAAGACTTTCCGGAAAGACGGCGATCGTGACGGGCGCGAGCTCCGGGATCGGGCGTGCGACCGCCCTGACCTTGGCGCGGGAGGGCGCGGCGGTGGTGCTTCACGCCCGCCGGCAAGAGCGGCTGGATGAGGCCGCCGCGGAAATCGCGGCTCTCGGCGGCAAGGCGCTGGCGGTGGCGGGGGACGCCGGGCGGAAAGAAGACGTCGACGCCCTGCTGGAACGGGCACTCGCGTGGGACGGGGGCGGGGGTGCGGTCGATATTGCGGTGGTGAATGCGGGGCGCGGGCTGGCTGGCGGCATCCTCAACAGCGACGAGGCCCAGTGGGAGGATCTCTACCGGGTGAACGTGCTGGGCGCGGCGCGGCTGATGCGCCGGATGGGGAATTATCTGGGCGGACGCGGAAAGGGCGACATCGTGGTGGTTGGGTCGGTCGTGGGACGCCACATCTCGCCGTTCAGCGGGTTCTACGGGTCAAGCAAGTTTGCGGTGGGCGCGATCACGGAGGCGCTGCGGCAGGAGGTGTGCCGCAAGGGCGTGCGCGTCTCGCTCGTGATGCCCGGGATCGTGGTCAGCGGGTTTCAGGAGGTCGCGGGGTATACCGCCGAGAACTTCGGTAACAGCATTGCCCACTTCGGGAAACTGCTGGAGCCGCAGGCGATCGCGGACGGGATTTCATGGCTGCTTGCGCTGCCGCCGCACATCAGCGTCAACGAGATCATGATCCGGCCGGCGGGGCAGAATTACCCGTGAAAAAAGGGGGGGCGGCGGGGTGTTTCTCCTTGAGCGGAGGTTCCTGAAACGGTATCGTATTCCGACTTATGCAAGACAAGACAGAGGTTCAGATCCGCCCGGCAATCCTGAAAGACGCGAGGGCGATTTTCGACCTGATCCGCAGCCATCAGGAGGATTTGATCCCGCGGCCCATCGGCGACGTGATCCAGAACATCGACCGGTTCGTGGTGTGCGAGACCGGGGGCCGCGTCGTCGGCTGTGCCGCCTGGCAGATTCTGCCGGAGATCGGACAGCCCGAACGCGCCTCGGTGGAGATCCAGTCGGTGGCGGTCGACAAGGCGTTCCGCCGTCGCCAGATGGGCACCCGGATCGTCAGGTACATCCTCGAATCCATCCAGCGTTTCCAGCCGTCTCAGGCGATCGTGCTCACGTTCGCCCCCGAGTTTTTCACGTCGCTCGGGTTCAAGGTCATTCCCAAGACGCAGGTGATGCACAAGCTCTACATGGGGTGCATCAATTGCACCAAGCACGCCGATCCGTTCACCTGCCCCGAAATCGCCATGGCGCTTGACGTGCGCCCGTCTTGAGCCTGCCCATGCCCGAGCCTCTCCACCGCCGGCTGCTCGACTGGTACGACGCGCACAAGCGCGAGATGCCGTGGCGCGGGCATCCCGACCCGTATGCGGTCTGGGTGAGCGAGATCATGCTCCAGCAGACGCAGGTCGAGACCGTGCGCGGCTATTTCGCGCGTTTCATGGCGGCCTTCCCGGCGGTCGCCGCCCTGGCCGCCGCGCCCCGGCAGGACGTGCTCAAAGCGTGGGAGGGGCTCGGCTACTACACCCGCGCCCGGAATTTGCATAAAGCCGCGCAGGCGCTTGTTGCCCAAGGGGGACGCCTGCCGCAGGATGTGGCGGGCTGGGCCGGGCTGCCGGGGGTAGGGCCCTATACCGCCGCCGCGATCGCCAGCATCTGCTTCGGCGTGAGCGCGCCGGTCGTTGACGGCAACGTCATCCGCGTGTTCGCGCGTTTTCTCGGATGGGGGGACGATTTCCGTAAACCCGCCGGGCGGCGCCGGCTCGCCGCGTGGCTCCAGCCGCACATCGACGCGTCGCGGCGTCCCGGCGATTTCAACCAGGCCATGATGGATCTCGGCGCCACGCTCTGCGTGCCGCGCAATCCCGCGTGCGCCGCGTGTCCGCTGCGGCGGGCGTGCGTGGCCCGCCGAGGGGGGCGGCAGGCGGAGCTGCCCGCCAAGCCCGCCAGGAAAAAGGTGCCGACGCGCATCGCCGTGGCGGCGCTTGCGCGCGACGCGGCGGGGCGCGTCCTCTTCACGCAGCGCACGGGGGAGGGGTTGCTGGGCGGCCTGTGGGAACTGCCGAACCTGATGCTGACGTGCGCGCCGACGCGCCGCGACGCCCTGCGCGCCTTGAGCCGGCAGACGGGGCTGTCCGCCCTCCGGGCTGAACCCCTCGGCACGGTGACCCACCTGTTCTCGCACTTCAGGTTGCTGCTGTATGTTTACGCCGTGCCGGTTTGCGCAGGACTCCCCGATGCCGGACGGCAGCCGCCCGCGCGTTTCGCCGTGCCGTCGGAGCTGCCGCTCACCACCGCCACCCGCCGCGCGCTCGCGCTGTGAGCCGCCGGGGCGCTCACTCCAGCGGCATGGGGTTGCAGAGGTTTTCCGCTTTGTCGGCGACGCGCCCGCAGTTGAAACAGATGAACGTGGGGTCTTTGGCGAGAGCCTTGATGTCCTCGAAGCGTGCCGCGCTGGCCAGCACGCAGAAATGGCCTTTGTGGTTCCCGGAACAGGTGTGTTCGCTCATGTCATTCCTTTCCTGATGATCGGCATACTGGTTCCACAGTGTCAGGGACAGCATTTTAGTGCCTTACCGGCCGATAAGGCCAGTAAAAAACACGTTGTTTTTCACACGAAGACACGAAGGGCACGAAGGGGAATGGATGGTCATGGAAAAACCTTTGTGTCCTTTGAGCCTTTGTGTGAGATTGAATAGGGTTGCGGGCTTCGCCCGCGTTAGACGCTTATTAAAGTACCACACCCTTGCCGGTAACTTCAATGCGCTCGTTTAATAGAGTTGACTTTTCAGAAACCACCGGAAATACTTTTACCGTTTTGAAAAACCAATGCACATATGCCACGGGCAACACCTGTTTTCAGACACGGCCCTTTTTCCCGGCCTTTGCCGCTCCACCTACACGCCGACCCCGTGGGTGATCGCCGGCTCGGCGATCACCGCGCAGGACGATAGCCTGTGGAGCGGCTTCAACACGACGCCCAATAAGCCACTTCTGCGTTCTGTGTTCGACGTTGGGCGTTCGGCGCTCTTCTCCTCTCCATCGTTTCGCTCTGGCATTTGTGGGCGCTAATTGTTATATCTTCTCCATACATTGTTCATCCCATTCGTCATCATCACAAGGAAAAAACGCCATGGAAGACTCGACCCTGATTTCGCGGGTGGTTTTACGAAACTACAAAAGCATTGCGCGGTGTTCCGTGGATCTTCGGCCGCTGGTGTTTCTTGTCGGACAGAACGGTGCCGGCAAAAGCAATTTTCTCGATGCCTTGCGGTTGGTGACGGAATCGCTCAACACGTCGATCGACCATGCCTTGCGGGATCGGGGCGGGATCAACGAAGTGCGGCGGCGCTCGTCAGGCCACCCCACGCACTTTGGCATCCGGCTCGACTTGGAGCTTCCCGATGGCGCGAACGCCGCCTATGCGTTTCAGGTGGGGGCGAAGCCCAGGGGAGGCTTTGAAGTCCAGCGAGAAGAATGTCATGTCTTCCCCAAGCACTCGCTTTCAGAGAAGGTTTTCTATGTAGTTGAACAAGGCGGAGTGAAGGCATCCAGCATACCAAACCCACCCTCCGCCGCAAGCGACCGGCTCTATCTTGTCTCGGCTTCGGGACTTCCGGAGTTTCGTCCTTTGTACGACTGCCTGACGCACATGGGGTTCTATAATCTGAATCCGGATGAAATCCGGGACATGCAGCCGCCGGACTCGGGAGTCGTCCTCCATCGCGATGGACGCAACCTCGCCAGCGTTCTGGACAAGCTGCCGCAGGCCGCTCGCGACCATGTGGTGGAAAGCCTCGCGAAGGTGGTGCCCGGGGTGACGGCTGTCGATGTCCGCCACGTGGGGAAGAAGGAAACGCTCGAGTTTCGCCAAAAGGTTGGATCGAACGCCGCGCCGTGGCGGTTCCTTGCGGAAAACATGTCGGACGGCACCTTGCGCGCCTTGGGGGTCTTGTCGGCGCTTTCCCAGACATCCGAGAATCCCGCCAAGGCGGTTCGCTTGGTGGGCATCGAGGAGCCGGAAGTCGCCTTGCACCCCGGAGCCGCCGGGGTGCTTCGCGACGCCTTGCGTTCCGCTTCACACAACATGCAGGTGCTGGTCACTAGCCACAGCCCGGATCTTCTTGACGACAAGGACATTTCGGACTCCCACATCCTGGCTGTGAAGATGATTGCAGGCGAGACGCAGATCGGCCCTGTTGACGAGGTCGCACGCGGTGCGATTCGAGATAATCTTTATACGGTCGGCGAATTGCTCCGCCTCAACCAGCTCGACCCCTGCGAGCAAGCCGTTTCGGGCGTCTCGCCCCGCCAGCTTGAGCTTTTTGAATCGGGAGAGTGCTGACATGATCCGGGTGGCCTTGATCGTCGAAGGCGAAGGAGAGCGTTCGGCCGTGCCCGTCCTGATTCGCCGGATCGCAGCGACGTTGAATCCTGGGCTGTCTCTCGACATCCGCCCGGTTCTTCGAGTTTCAGCAGCGAAGCTTGTCAGGCCCGGCGAGCTGGAGCGCTCCATCGAACTTGCCGCCCGTCAGGTCGGGAAAGACGGCACCATTCTGGTCTTGCTGGATTGCGATGATGGCTGTCCCGCCAAGGAAGGCCCAGCGCTGTTGCGCCGCGCCCAAGCCGCCCGTTCGGACATGGACATTTCGGTTGTTCTCGCCAAGCGTGAATTCGAGGCTTGGTTCCTGGCTGCGGCGGAATCCCTTAGAGGATGTCGCGGATTGCCCGACGATCTTCAATCGCCTGCCGATCCCGAAGCCATCCGTGGCGCCAAGGAATGGCTTGCGGATCGGATGCCGCGTACCCGGCGCTATGCCGAAACCTCCGACCAAGCCGCCATGTGCGAGACTTTCGACATGGGGCAAGCCCGTTGCCGGGCGGATTCGTTTGACAAGTGTTATCGAGAAATCGTTCGGTTGCTGGCGACCAACATTCAAGTAGCTGTTGACGACACAAGATGCTAGAACGCAGACGAAAAGGAGATGTGTGATGGCGAGAGAATTCAGTGGGGGGACAGGGGTCGTAATTTGGCATTAGACACTCAAGGGGGTGCGGAGCGTTTTCGCGGTGTGGTAAGGTGCTGCTATGGCAAGGCAACTGAGGCGGCAACGAAAGGATAACACGGTTGAAAACCGGCAAAGCCTTGTACCGGTCGGCCTCGCACATATTAAGGCTGCCGGAAACACGAAAGGTCTCATGTCAAACTGCGACCCCAACAAGCCACAACGTTCAAGTCAAAAGGGGGATACATGATGAAACGGAGATTCGGGATTGGAATGGTTTTGCTGACGGTGGCTGTCACGGCGTTCGGCGCGGAATTGACGGTGTTGCCGACCGACGGCAAGGGGTGGTTCGGCGATCCGCTGGTATGGCGGTTCCGGCCGGGAGAGATCGTGAATTCCAACACCAACGGGCACAGCATCGTCGTGTATGAGGCGGCACCGCTCGCCGCCGATGTCACGGTCGAGGCGCTCTTCACGCCGCAAAAGGCACAGAGCATCGGATGGGATGTTGCGGCGGTGGCGATCGTGGCGGATCCCAAAAACTTTTGGCATTTGGCGTTGGTGCAGATGCCGCCGGAGCACGGCCTGCGGCCGACGGTGGAGTTGTGCGAGATGCGCGACGGCGAGTGGCTGGCGCAGAACAACCTGAAGATGGAGATCAATGAGGCGCCGGCGGTGCCGTGGGTGTTCGGCCAGCCGCACCGCCTGCGAATCAGCATGGATGCGAAGGGCGTCACCGGCACGATCCTCGCGCCGGACGGGCGCTTGATTCTGCGCCGGCGCTTTGGCTTCACGGCGGAGGCGGTGCGCGCCGGACGGCCCGCGTTGCGCGTATCGGGTCTTGTCGGCACTTACAGCGACGTGTGTGCGTCTTGGCCGCAACCCGTGGCGGAGAAGGTTGCGGCACCGCAGCCGATACCGCCGTTCGAGGTGGCGAACGGCGTGTCCGACGTGCGGGACGAGGCGACCGGTTTTTTCCGTGTGGTCAAAAAGCCGGACGGGCGCTGGTGGGCGATCGACCCGCTGGGACGCGGCCTGGTGCTGCTGGGCGTGGATCATGTTTCCTATCACGGGCTCTGGTGCGAGAAGCTGGGCTATGCGCCCTATGGCCGTAAAAACAAGGAGAAGTATGCCGATCAGGCCGAGTGGGAGCGCGAGACGCTGGGGCGTTTGAAGCAATGGGGGTTCAACATGCTCGGGGGAGGCTGTTCGCACGGGCTCAAGCACCGCGGGCTGATACACACCGAATCCCTCGGCATCGGCTCGCATTTGGCGACGCTGGGCGACGAGTACGATATCACGCCGCATGAGCGGCGGCCGTGCTCGGCTTTTCCGAATGTCTTTCATCCGGATTTCGAGGCCTACTGCCGGTATGTGGCGCGGATCCGCTGTCTGCCGCACCGCGACGATCCTTGGCTGTTCGGTTACTTCATCGACAACGAGTTGGCGTGGTGGGGACGCGGTGCGAAGGATACCGGTCTCTTTGATGCCGCAATGAAAAAAGGTCCGGAACATACGGCGAAACGCGCCTTGGTGGCGTTGATGTCCGCGCGTTTTGACGGTAAGATCGCAGACTTCAACGTAGCGTTCGGCACGCAGGCCAAGAGCTTTGACGAGCTGCTCGGTCTTGAGCAATTGCCGCATCAGACCGACGCGGCGCGCGCGGCGAAGCTGGCGTTTCTGGAACATACGGCGGAGCGCTATTTTTCCCTTGCGGCGCGAGCGATCCGTGAGGTTGATCCGAACCATCTGGTGCTGGGCGCACGTTTTGCCGGCACGGGCGGTGCGCACCCGGAAGTATGGAAGGTTTCGGGCAAGTTCTGCGATGTCGTGACCTTCAACGTTTATCCGATGGCTGATCTCGACGAAGGGCGCGTCTACATGCATCTGCGTCAGGGCCGCTGGGGCGCGCCGGTGTCCGAGCACTTCCAGCAGTTCTACGATTATGTCCAACGGCCGATGCTGATTACCGAGTGGTCGTTCCCCGCGCTTGATGCCGGTGTGCCGAGCGTACATGGCGCGGGACAGCGTTTCCGCACGCAGGCTGAACGCACGCAGGCGACGAGTCTCTTCGCGCGCACGATGCTGAGCCTGCCGTTCCTGCTGGGCTATGATTATTTCATGTGGGTGGACGAGCCCGCGCTGGGCATCAGCACCTCCTTCCCGGAAGACTCCAACTACGGGCTCGTCAACGAAGATGGCGTGCCGTATCCGCTGATCACCGAGATGTTCACGGAGTTGCACTGTGAGGCGGCGGCATGGCGTTTTCGTCCGGTGCCTGCGCCCAAGACGATCATGCGCCCGCCGCTGCCATCGCCGTTGCAGGTGGCGCGTCGCGGCCGCGTCGGCGAGGCTCCCGCGACATTCATGCGCGAGGGCGACGCCTTCCATGCAAGCAATGGACGCATCACGCTGAGCGGGCGTGTGGGCGGTCGGCAGATGGTGGAGCGCGTGACACTGGATGGCAGTGAGGCATCGTTCGGCAGCTATACGGCCATGCTGATGACGCTCGACTCAGAGGGGCGGTTCCGCTGGACCGACATCCATACCGTGCGCACGGTAGAGGGGCGGGTCGAGGACGGCATTGCCGTGATCGAGATCACCGGTGATGGGGCGAACGGTGGCGACCGCATGGCGATCACGCACCGGCTCTATCTGCCGCCGGGCGTGCCGTGGTTTGTCGCAGAGGCGGTCAGCGCGCGCAACACGGGAGATCGTCCGCTGCGGCTCAAGGGTTTCTATTTCCGTCTCTACAACGAATTCCGCAAGACACCGGAGAAGTTGCCGCCCAATCTGTGGGGTGTGCCGCCTTCAAGTTGCTGGATGGAGGCGGAGGTCGGCCGGTTTTTCGGTGCGGTCGCGCCGATAAACGCGGGCGTGGACGTCCATTTCCGGATCAATCCGCAAGGCGGGCAGCATCCCGACGCATGGCTGAAACTGGAGGAGGCGGTGACGGTCGCGCCGGGCGAGAGATTCGTTCTGCAGCAGCCGACCTACGTAATCGCATTGACCGGCCAGGGCGATAGCCGCGCGTGGCAGGATGCCGCCACGCAGTTGGGCACGCTGATGAGGGGAGAAATTCATT
Organism: Lentisphaerota bacterium; assembly: GCA_022839525.1. The sequence goes on along the minus strand of JALHET010000001.1, from coordinate 10,317 downwards.
AGTTCATTACACTAGCATCCCATAGGGATTTGCTGGCATCTAAAAAGTGGGTGAACAGGGGTCGTAGTTTGACATTAGACAAATGGCCGCTGGCGGAGCGGAGGCGCATATGGAAGTCTGCATGAGTTGGCGTCTAGGGACTCAAGCGGAAGTTGGCGCGGGCGCTCAAGGCGGTTCACGCGAGGGGAAAGGCCTAATGTGCCGTGTACAAATACGTCCCCTATACCCACAGCGAAGAAAGGTAAGAATCTAAAAGCCTTTCAGAGTCGTCACTTCCCTTCAGAATAAACGGTAACGGATTGGGCTTAATACTGGAACAGGCCCGTTCAGCGTTTGAACGGTGCCTTGAACGCGGGCTGTTTTTTTTGCTACCATACGTATCACCTCCGGTGAAGGCGTGGGAAAGGGGCTTTTGGGGGTGGAAAAGCGGGGGAAACGCGGGAAAAAGGCGTCTCCTGAAAAATTTTCCCCAATAAACCGGCCCGCCAGCCGTTTCCTTCCATGAAACAGACGATGCCAGATGCCGAAACCAGCGACGCAGATCTGTTGCGCGACTATGCGCAAGGCGATGCGGCGGCGATGGAGCGGCTGGTGACCCGGTACCGGTCAGCCCTCTTCTCATGGCTTTTGGGGATGACCGGCAACCGGGCGGATGCGGAAGACCTTTTTCAGGAGGTCTGGTTCCGCGTGATCCGTCACGCGGCGCGGTTTACCGACGTGTCGTTTAAAGCCTGGATGTGGAAAATCGCGCGGAACCTGCTGATCGACTTCCGGAGGAAGCGCAAGCCGGACATCAGCTTGGACGCGGTTGAGGACGAAGAGGACAATCCGCTGGTGGACACTCTTGCCGCGAAGGGCGCGGGTCCTGCGGAAGCGGTGGAGAACGAGGATTTGACGCGGCGCGTGATGCGGGCGGTCGGCAGGCTTCCCGCCGTGCAGCGGGAGGTGTTCCTGATGCGGGTGCAGGGGGAGCTTTCTTTCAGCGAGATCGCGCAGGCGCTCGGCATCCCCCTCAACACGGCGCTCGGGCGCATGCACGACGCCATGGTGAAGCTGAAGAAGATGATGGCCGAGGAGGGACAGTCATGAAAACGCAAACGGCAGATATTGATCCTTGCACGCTCGAAGAGGAGCTGGCCGGGCTTGCGCCGCTCGTGCGGCAGGGCTTCCGTTTGGCGGGAGAGCCTTCCCCCGGGGTGGAGGAGGCCATCCGGCGGGAGGCGTTCCGGTGTGCGGGCGGGAGCCGCGCCCGTATCTTCTCGCCTTTTTACCTGAACGTCGCGGCGGCGGCCGCGCTCATACTTCTGTTGGGGGGCGCCTTCCAGTTGCACCTGACCCGCCAGACGGAAGGCCGGGCGGAACCGGCCGGCCGGCGCCTCACCCAAGGCGCCCCGAAGCCGGCCTCCGGGAAAACCGAAGACACCTCCGCCCTCGCCAAAATGTTGCTCGACATCCAGGGGATGGACGAAGAGGGGTACTTTACGGGTGAGGCGGCGGAAGCTCTTTGGCTGTAGCCCAAAGCTTCTCGATCGCGTAATACGCCCGCGCCTCTGTCGAGAAGACGTGAACGACCGCGTGAACGTAATCCACCACCACCCAGCCGCTGACGGGCTCGCCCGTTTTGCGGGAGGAGGCGATGCCCGATGCTTTCATGCGGTGCTGCGTTTCCGCGACCAGCGCTTTGAGGTGCGGCGCCGAGGTGCCGGTTGCCACCACATAAAAATCTGTCACGGACGACAGCCCGCGCACGTCAAAAATGCGGACGTCCTCCGCCTTTTTTCCCGCCAAAGCCGATGCCGCCTCAAGGGCTATCTGTTCCGAAGTAATGGTCACTCCTCCTTTGCCGCCCCGTACAGCCCGTGCGTACGGATATACGCCTCAACCTCAGGACATACAAGATACCGGATTGTTTTCCCCTCCGCAATTCTTCTTCTGATTTCGGAGGAGGAAACGTCGAACAGTGGGCCGCGGGTCACCTTCGCCAGCAGTTTGCCGCACGTGGCGGGAGGGAAGCCCAGGGCGTCCGCCGTCACCCGGACATCCAGTCCCGGGCGCTCGACCGTCACCACCTCGCACAGTTCCAGCAGCTCGTCGACGTTGTGCCAGTGGCACAGCCCCCTCAGGGCGTCCATGCCGATGATGAAGGCGAACTGGTCGCCGGGGCTGCGCTCCCGCAGCGTCCGCACCGTGTCCACCGCATACGAGGTGCCGCCCCGTTCGAGATCGACCGCGCAGGGTTCGAACAGCGGGTCGCCCGCCACGCTCAGCCGCACCATTTCCAGCCGGTCCGCCCCTGAGGCAAGGACGGGCGAGCCCACCTTGAAGGGGGAGACGTTGCACGGCGCCAACAGCACGCTGTCCAGCCCGAACGCTTCCGCCGCCGCGCGTCCGGCCAGCAGGTGGCCGAGATGGATCGGATTGAACGTCCCGCCGAGAATTCCGATTTTCCCCATTCCGCTTCCCCTTTACCCGTCGCCGAGTACGCATTCGGACCGGACGTCAAAAAAGAGCGCCTGCCCCATCTCCACCGGCAGGCTGACCGTTGTCCCCGGCATCCACATGCGCTCCGGCCCCACCCGCGCGGTCAGGCGCGTGCCGTCCGCAGTCACAATCTGGACAAACGTCTCGTGGCCCATGGGTTCCACGACATCCACGGTGCCGAGCAGACGCGATTCCGGCCCCGCAGCGGTCTCCGTTCCCAACGCTTCCGGCCTGAAGCCGAGCAAGGCCTCCTGTCCGACATACGGCTCCAGAAAACGGGCGGACGCCGTTGCCACAGGCAGCGACGCCCCCGCCGCAGGGAGGAACGCCAGCCCCTGCTCCTGCCGCGTGACCGTTCCCCTGAGAAAATTCATGGGGGGCGTTCCGATAAAGCCCGCCACAAAGCGGTTCGCCGGCCGCCGGTAAACTTCAGACGGCGGCGCCGCCTGTTGGATCGCGCCGCGGTTCATCACCACGATCCGGTCGCCCATGGTCATGGCTTCCACCTGGTCATGGGTCACATAGATCATGGTCGCGCCGAGCCTGCGGTGCAGGCGGCGCAGTTCTCCGCGCATTTCCACGCGCATCTTCGCGTCCAGGTTGGACAGGGGCTCGTCGAACAGGAAGACCTTCGGCTTGCGCACGATCGCCCGCCCCACGGCCACCCGCTGCCGCTGCCCGCCCGAAAGCTGTTTCGGGAGGCGCCGCAGCAGTTCGCCCAGCCCCAGAATCCCGGCCGCCTCATTCACGCGGGCGGCGATCTCGCGTTTGGGAATGCCCCGCAGCTTCAATCCGAACGCCATATTGTCGAAGACCGTCATGTGCGGATAGAGCGCGTAGTTCTGGAAGACCATCGCGATGTCGCGGTCTTTTGGGGGGACTGTGTTCACACACCGCCCGCCGATGCCGATTGTCCCGGAGGAGATCTCCTCCAGCCCCGCGATCATCCGCAGCGTGGTGGACTTGCCGCAGCCGGACGGGCCGACCAGGACCAGGAACTCGCCGTCCCCGATGGTCAGGCTGAAACGGTCGACGGCCAGCGCCCCGTTCTCGTACCGTTTGCAGACGTCCTCTAAAACAACCTCAGCCATATCGCCCCTAAAGCACCATGCGCACGCCCGGCACCCGTTTTACCGCCGCCTCCAACGCCTGCAGCTCTTCCCGGCTCACGATCTGGACGGATACGCTGTAGGCGCGGTAGCGCCCTCCGGACGAGCCCCGGGAAAAGGCCAGCGGCACTGTGACGCGGTACGGCGCGAGCGCAGCACCCAACGCCGCTTCGGCGGCAGACTCCGCCTCAGTCAGGATGCGGAAATGGAACTCGGCGGGATAAACCGCTTCCCGCCCGGAAACGGTTTCCGGCAGGCGTCCGAAACGGTTGACTTCTAAAAGACCCATAAGGCACCAGTTTAACGACTCTGCCCGACGACGACAAGCCTGTGTTCAAGACGGGTACGTGAAGCGTTTGCGAAACACGGGCAGCAGGGGTTAGGGCGCCTCCAGCGCCCTTCTCTTTCCACAGCGCGTCGATACACACCGCATGACGCGTATGGCCATACCCCTTGAAGCCGCTCTGCCTCAAGAAATATGGCCATACGTTAGCAGGAGGGGATTACCCCCATATTACGCCGCGATTACATTTCCGCAATCGGCCCGGAGCCGGTCATTTCGAGGGCTTTACCCCGTCCTCCTCCAGCAGCACGTTCAGTGCCTGCAGGTAAGCCAGGATGCTGGCTTCGATCACGTCGGTCGAGATGCCGCGCCCATGGCACACGCGCGCGCCGTCCCTCACGCGCACCGTGGCTTCGCACTGCGCGTCCGCGCCCCCCGTGATGGCGGTCAACTGGAAAGTCTCCAGTTGCACCTTCACGCCGAGGAGCTGGCTGATCGCCTTGAACGAGGCGTTGATCGGGCCGTCGCTGGCCGCCACCTGCTCGATCAGTTTCCCGTCGCGGTTCAGGCGGATCGTGCTCACCGGCGTGACGACGTTGCTGGCCGTCACGTTGAAGCGGTCGAGCTTCACGTGTTCGGTCACCATCGTCTGCACGTCATGCGCCAGCGCTTCGATGTCGGCGTCCCCCACCGTTTTCTTACGGTCGGCCAGATCCTTGAATTTGGCGAAGAGTTCGGTCACGCGCTCGGCTTCGAGTCGGAAGCCCAGTTCCTGCAGGCGGCTCTCGAAGGCGTGACGCCCCGAGTGTTTGCCCAGGACCATCTTGTTGCGCGGCAGGCCGATCGATTCGGGGGTCATGATCTCGTAGGTCAGCGGGTTGGCCATCACGCCGTGCTGGTGGATGCCCGCCTCATGCGCGAAGGCGTTCTCGCCCACGATCGCCTTGTTGGCCTGCACCTTGCTGCCCGTGACGTTGACGACGCAGCGGCTGGTCGAGTAGATCTTGGTGGTGTCGATGCCGGTGTCCGCCCGGTAGAACTCGCGCCGGGTGTGCAGCGCCATGACGACCTCTTCCAGAGACGTGTTGCCCGCGCGCTCGCCGATTCCGTTGACCGTGCATTCCACCTGATCGGCGCCGGCCCGGACCGCCGCCAGCGAGTTGGCGACCGCCAGCCCCAGATCGTTGTGGCAGTGCACAGACAGGCGTGCCTGGCCGATGTTCGGGACGTTGGCGCGGATGTCCGTGATCAGTTGGCCGAACTGTTCGGGCACCGCGTAGCCGACCGTATCGGGGATGTTGACGGTGCGCGCGCCGGCGGCGATCACGCCTTCGATGATGCGGTAGATGAAAGGCCGCTCGCTGCGCGAGCAGTCCTCCAGCGAGAACTCCACGTCCCCGCAGAGGTTCCGCGCGTACTTCACCATGGCGACGGCCTGGTTGAAGACCTCGTCCGGCGTCATTTTGAGCTTGCACTCCATATGGATCGGCGAGGTCGCGATAAAGGTGTGGATCCGCGGGTGCCTGGCGCCGCGCACCGCCTCCCACGCGCAGTCGATGTCTTTGGGAAGCGCCCGGCAGAGGCTGGCCACGGCGGCGTTCTTGACCACGCCCGCAATCGCTTTGACCGACTCTAAATCGCCGGAAGAGGCAATCGCGAAACCGCCCTCGATGACGTCGACGCGCAGCTCTTCGAGGTGCTCCGCCACCAGCAGTTTGTCGCGCAGGTTCATGGTGCAGCCCGGTGACTGCTCGCCGTCGCGCAGGGTGGTGTCGAACACATAGATGCGCCGCATGTTCTGTTTATCGCTCATGGCTGTTCCCTCTTTTTTGCCGCCCGGTGTGGGCAGCGGTTTTCTGTTCCTCTCCGCCTTTCACGTCTGTCCGCCCGCAGGCCACCCGCAACGATTCCGAAAAACAAAAACTCCCGCGGAATCTTTTGCGATTTTCCACGGGAGTTTCGACTTCGCGCCTGTCCTTCAAACCACTACACGGCAAAGCTCCCGTGGCCGCTCAACAGCCACAAGCCGGTAAGTCGAAGGTTAAACGCTATAGAAACGCGGTTCATTGGACACGAGTATTTCATAATCCCGCCGCCGCTGGCAAGCGTGTTTTCTGGGAAAAAATCACCGGCCGCCCCAGCCCAGTTTCCGGCGGAGCACGTCGCAAGGGTTGTAGCCGTGCAGTTCGATCACCGGAACGCTGTGGCTGCTGCGCGCGATCTCCACGCGGTCGCCGAGTTGGAGCGGCTCGTTGTCGCGGCCGTCTGAGGTGACGAGCATCGGCACGTCGCCTGCGATCACGCGCACGGCGATGCGCATCGTGTCGCGGATCACCAGGGGGCGCGAGGTCAGGGTATGGGGGCAGATGAGGCTGATGACCAGGGTCTGCGCGTCCGGCAGCAGGATGGGGCCGCCGGCCGAGAGCGAGTAGGCCGTGCTGCCTGTGGGGGTGGCGACAATGATGCCGTCGCACAGGAAGCGCGACACCGGCTTGTCGTCGAGGGAAAGTTCGAGTTCCATCACGTACCCCGACGCGCCGCGGTTGACCACCGCGTCGTTCAGCGCGTCCGGCAGGCAGACGGTTGCGCCCGTCTCATGCGACACGCGGATGGCCAGCGCCGAGCGCAGGCTCACCTCGTAACGGTCCTCCCGCAGTTGTTGCAGCGCGTCGCCGAACTGGTGTTCCTCGACGCTGGTCAGGTAACCCAGCGAGCCGATGTTGAGCCCCATCATCGGCAGGTGCTGTCCCGTCAAGCGGTGGGACGCGTCCAGCATTGTGCCGTCGCCGCCGAGGACCACCACCGCCTCGACGCCTTTTTCGGGAAAGGCGTCCACCTCGCAGCAGCGATCCGGTGGGCAGAACGCCGCCGCGCGCGCCTCGGCCAGAACCGTGAAGCCCATGCCGGTCGCCAGAGACGTCACACGCCTGATCGCCTCGCCCGCGTTGGGTTTCTCGAAATTCGCAATCAGTCCGATAGTTTTCATTTCGCTTACAGTCCCAGTTTGCCGGAAACCACTATACGCCCAGATGGGGGACGCGGACAAGCGGGAAAATCCCGATCCTCACCCTTTGCGCCACCAGGCAAGGAACTCGATATTGCCATCGGGCCCCTTGAGCGGCGACGCCACACAGCCGAGCCACGCGAGACCGAGCGTGCCGGTGCCGAACGCCCGGATCTCCTCGACGACCGCCTCGCGCACGGCCGGGTCGCGCACCACGCCGCCCGGCACGTTCCCGCGTCCCGCCTCGAACTGCGGCTTGATGAGCGAGACGATCTCCCCGCCGGGCGGCAACACGTCGGACATGGGCGGCAGGATCAGTTTCAGGGAGATGAACGAAACGTCGGCCACGCCTCTTTGCGGCTGTTCCGGCAGGTCGGAGAGGCGCAGGTACCGGGCATTGAAGGCTTCCATGACATGCACGCGCGGATCCTGCCGCAGCTTCCAGTGCAACTGCCCCTTGCCCACGTCCACCGCGATCACGCGGGCCGCGCCGTGCTGCAGGAGGCAATCGGTGAACCCGCCCGTCGAAGCCCCCACGTCGAGGCAGACTTTGCCGGACACGGCGAACGACGGGAAGGCCGCGAACGCGCCTTCCAGCTTGTCGCCGCCGCGGCTCACGAAACGCGGCCGGGCGGCCACCTCCAGCGGCGCGTCGCCGGGATACTTGTGTCCGGCCTTGGTCGCCACCTGTCCCGCCACGCGCACCTCACCCGCCAGGATCAGGCGCTGCGCCAGCTCTTTGCTTTCCGCCAGCCCCGCCTTCACCAACAGTGTGTCCAACCGGTCTTTCATCCGTCCTCCAGCACAGCCTGTCCGCGAAACGGGCGTCAGGGCCAACCGTTTTTCGCGACAATAACGGAAACCGGCGCCGCCTGTCAACCACGACACCGCGCGCCACGTCCAAGGGCGGACAGGCGCCCGTCCCTCCCCTGAGAGCGGGAACCGCAAAGAATGTCCAATCATCAACAGGGAATATTCAGCCGCCCTGTTGGCTGTTGGACATTGAGGCGCCCGCCTGTAAAATTGCACGCTTGTTTACAAAGATGCAATTGCCCCGGACACCTGTCAGTGGTATTATGAATCAAAGTAAGGGATATTTTTTGACAAGGAGGCGTTTGATGAAGCGTAGGGAATTCATGAAGGCGGCGGTTGGGGCTTCGGCCGTTTTTTCTGGGGGCGTCCCGGTTTTCGGTCAGGGCGCGGCGTCGAACAGGGTCCGGGTGGCGGTGATGGGGTGCCACGCGAAGGGGCGCGGGTTTTCGTTGATGAAGACCTTGGCGAAAGTGCCGGGCGTGGAGGTCGCGACCGTGTGCGATGTGGATGCCCGCGCGCGGGACGAGGCGGCGGCGGAGATCCTGAAGCTCACGCAGAAGGAGCCGCGGAAAGAGAAGGATATCCGCAGGGTTCTCGAGGACAAGGGGATCGATGGGGTGCTGTGCGCCGCTCCGGATCATTGGCATGCGCCCGCCGCGCTGATGACCATGCAGGCGGGCAAGGCGATTTACGTGGAGAAACCCTGTTCGTTCAACGCGCGCGAGGGCGAGCTGCTGGTCGAGGCGCAGGCCAAGACCGGGGCGGTGTTCCAGATGGGCAACCAGCGCCGGTCTTCCGGGCTCTACCAGACCGTGATGAAGGAGATCCGCGGCGGGATTATCGGCGAGCCCCGTTTCGCGCGGTGCTGGTACACGGCGCAGCGCAAGCCGATCGGGAAGGGGAACAAGGTGCCCGCACCCGAGTGGCTGGACTGGCACCTGTGGCAGGGGCCTGCGCCGCGCCGCGATTATCAGGATAACGTGGTGCATTACCTGTGGCACTGGTTCTTCCACTGGGGAACGGGTGAATGCGGCAACAACGCCCCGCACTATGTGGACGTGGCGCGGTGGGCGCTGGGCGTCACCTTCCCCTCGCGCGTGACCAGCGGGGGCGGGCGGCTCTTTTACGAGGGGGACGACTGGGAGTGGCCCGACACGCAGACCGCGACCTATGAATTCCCCGGCCGCAAGGTCATCACCTGGGAAGGGCTCTCTTCCGTGAGCGCGCGCCCGTATGAGGGCGCAGGCACGGGATGCATGGTTTACGGGATAAAGGGCGCCATCCTGTTCACGCCGAAAAACGTCTGCACGCTGTTCGACCCGGCCGGAAAAACCGTGCGCGAGTGGACCAGTAAGGATGTGGCGTCGGACCCGACGAGCCTGACCAACCCGTCCGGGGATCTCGATGTGGCGCATCTCGGGAAGTGGGTCGAATGTATCCGGAACAAGGATGTCAACACCGCGTCGCCCGCGCTGGAGGCACACACCAGCATCCTGCTGATGCATCTCGCGAATATCGCGCTGCGCACGGGCGAGACCGTCAAGGTGGACCCCTCGACCGGCAAGCTTGCGGCGGGCAGCGCGGGCAAGGAGTTCTGGACGCGCGAGTATGAAAAGGGCTGGGAGCCGAACGTCTAAAGGAACGGAAGAATGAAGAAGCAAAACCTCTGGGTTTGGGTGGGTGCGGCTCTGCTGTCTGCGGCCGCGCAGGGTGCGGACACGCGCGTCGGCATCATCGGTCTGGACACCTCGCACGCGATCGCGTTCGCCAAAATGCTGAATGTGGAGAAGAGCGACCCCCTCTTCGAAGGGTTCAGGGTCACGGCGGCCTACACCTACGGCAGCCTGGACATCCCGACTAGCACGAACCGCTATCCCCTCTATACTAAACAGATAACGGAGATGGGCGTCGAGATCGTCGGATCCGTCGCCGACCTGCTCAAGCGGACGGACGTGATCCTGCTTGAGACAAACGACGGACGCCGGCATCTGGAACAGGCGCTCGAGGTGTTCAAAGCCGGCAAACGCGTGTTCATCGACAAGCCGATCGCCGCGTCGCTGGCGGACGTGCTGCTGATTTTCGATGCGGCGAAGAAATACGGGGTGCCGGTCTTCTCGGCCTCCGCGTTGCGCTACACGCAGAAAACCCAGAAGGCCCGGGCTGGCGAGTTCGGGCGGATCATCGGCGCGGATACGCTTTCGCCGTGCTCGCTCGAACCGACGCATCCGGATCTCTTCTGGTATGGCATCCACGGCGTTGAGCCGCTCTTCACGGTGATGGGCACGGGGTGCGAGAGCGTGGTGCGCGTCAGTCTCGAGAATGTGGATTTCGTTGTCGGGACATGGAAAGACGGGCGTGTGGGAACCATGCGGGGCATACGCGGCAAAGGCGCGGTCTACGGGTGCGACATTATCGCCGAGAAGGGCGGGCGTCAGGCTGTCGGCGGGTATGAAAGCTATAAGCCGCTGCTTGTGGAGATCGTGAAGTTCTTCAAGACGGGCGAGGTTCCGGTGCCGCCGGAAGAGACCATCGAGATGTTCGCGTTCATGGAGGCCGCGCACGAGAGCAAGCGCCGGGGCGGCATGCCCGTGACCCTCGCCGAGGTGTTCCGAATCCTCTGTGCCGCC
>JALHET010000493.1 GCA_022839525.1 Lentisphaerota bacterium | reverse complement strand
AAGACCTCCGATAACGCAGTTCTGCCCCTTGCGAGAGCCGACGGGTCCGTGTCTCTTGTGCGCATATCGCTTACCGAGAACGGAAGGGCAAAGGCAGCTGGTGCACCAGCTGCAGGTGTTGTGGCGGTTGCAGAACAGTCGGGAGGATGTTTCCTGCCGGTAGGCACAGCCGGCACCTCAGGCTCCTCAGCCGCAGCCAGCACAGCAGGCGCAGTCGGAACATCAAGCGGAGCCGAAAAAGGTCCGCCGGTGTTCCGGTACATCGCGCACGATCCCCTCGCAGCTCCCGGTTCATTCTCGATTGCAACCTACGACGGAAATCGTATCAGCTTTTCCCCGCTGCCCTGGCAAACCGGCTCGGGCTCTATGCCTGTTCCGCTGAAACGCTAAGCCTGTTCTACCGAAACGACGCCGGGGACGGTATCGAGCAGGAACTTCTCCACTGTCCATTTCATGGTCATGGCGGACATCGGGCACGAACCGCAGGCGCCGGTGAGGGCAACGACGACCTTGCCGTTTTCGGAGACGGAAACAAGATCGATTCCGCCGCCGTCGGCTTCGAGGTTCGGCCTGATCTTTTCGAGCGCGTCCCTTACTAATTGTTCAAGCATCTATCACAGCTCCTGCGACTTCGACGCAATTTTTTCCGACGCGAAGGCGATAAACTCGTCGACGCCCATGGCGGGAACCTGCGTATTGTTCCGGGTGCGCGGCGCCACTTGTACCGCATCCATTTCCTTTTGCCCGACAACCAGCATGTAGGGAACCTTGCGGGTCTGGGCATCGCGGATTTTGGCGTTCATGCGGTCGTCGCGGACGTCGGCGCTCGCGCGGAGGCCGGCAGATTTGAGCTTGTCGACCACTTCCTGCGCGTACGCGTCGAAGGTGTGCGCGACCGGCACGACGACAGCCTGCTCGGGCGCAAGCCACAACGGGAAGGCCCCGGCGTAGTGCTCGATCAGGATGCCGATGAAGCGCTCGAGCGAGCCGAGCGCGGCGCGGTGCAGCATAACCGGATTGTGCTTGGAGTTGTCCTCGCCGATGTACTCGGCATTAAGCCGCTCCTTCGAGGGCAGCTGGTAGTCGACCTGGATGGTGCCGCACTGCCACTGGCGGCCGAGCGCGTCGACCAGCGTGAACTCGAGCTTGGGCCCGTAAAAGGCGCCTTCACCGGGAGCGATCTCGTAGGAAAGGTTCGCCTTCTTGCAGGCGTCCGCGAGAGCCGCTTCGGCGCGGTCCCAGGTAGCGTCGTCCCCGACGCGCTTTTCGGGCCGCGTGGAGAACTTGACCAGGATGGTATCCGGATCGAAGCCGAAGTCGCGGTACATGCTCTTGAGCAGTTCGCAGAATTTGGACACTTCGCCGGGAATCTGCTCCTCGGTGCAGAATATGTGGCCGTCGTCCTGGACAAAGCCG
>JALHET010000082.1 GCA_022839525.1 Lentisphaerota bacterium | reverse complement strand
ACGCGTACGATGCCATAGGCAACCGCGTCTGGTCGGCGGCGAACACCCTGACCAATACATACGCGGCCAACTGTCTCAACCAGTACACCGCAGTCACGCCTTCCGTTGCCGTGGCGTATGACGCTGACGGCAACATGACGCGCCTCGGGGACTGGTATCACGCTTGGGACGCGGAAAACCGGCTGGTGCGATCCGAGCCGGGCTGGGGCGGCGCCACCAACGGCGCGCGCAGGGTCTTCAATCGATACGACCATAAGAGCCGACTTGTGGAGACGCGCGTGGAAGTGCTGAGCGGACGCGGCGCGGGTTACCCCATGGATCCCTCGCAGCCAGGAACATGGGACACCGTCGAGACCCGCACCTTCATCTACGACGGCTGGCTGCCCGTGCTGGAAAAAATCACTCGCACCGGCGGCGTGACTGAAACCCGCGAGCACGTCTGGGGCAAGGACCTCTCAGGAACGCGCGGCGGCGCGGGCGGTGTCGGCGGCCTGCTCGCCACCCGCGTCGGCGGCGCGTGGTACTTCCCGCTCTACGACGGCAACGGCAACATAACGGATTATCTGAACACAAACGGAACGGTTGTCGCTCATCGCGAATACGGCCCGTACGGGAACACCGTTGTTGCGTCTGGGCCGATGGCGGACACCTTCAACTTCTGGTTCTCGACGAAGTACCTCAACCATGTGACGGGATGGTATTACTACGGCTACCGCTTCTACAGCCCGGAACTCATGCGCTGGCTCAACCGCGACCCTATTGGTGTAAATGGCGGGTTGAATGAGTATGGTTTTGTCGGGAATGACCCAATGAACAGAATTGACCGATTGGGGCTGTTTCCTCTGACTCGTGACCTTGAAATCGAACTTGATTACCAGAAAGTCCCAGTGCGGAAGAATGAAAACGCGACGCTTTTCGCCAAAACATGGGCACGTGGACCAGACATTTTCGAAACCACGGATGCTGAGATTGTCCGAGAGGGGAAATGTTGTGCAAGAGTGAAACGTGCCTCAAAGCGGAAAATGGTCATCCACGCGCACTGGTTGTCAGAGGATGCGATTGGACGGTTCGTAACGGCCAAGGGGTATGATGTCATCATCGAGCATGAGCAAAAGCGGGGTGGTGCTCTAATTGCTGGTTTTACCGCATATTATGGCCCTGTCAGCGGATTGGGTGCCGAGGCAACAAAATGCGGTAAAGTGTGCAGGAAAGGTGGCTTCAAAGCCGCAAAATGGGCGCTTGAGGATTATCTTGGCACGATCACTAGCGATGCTTGGTCACAATTTTATGACTACTCGATACGCGCTCAAGGCGATATCGAAAGGGAAAACCGATTCGGAAATGCGATTTTCGTGATGCAAAATGGGAATTTGCTGTTCGACGGCCATCGTAATTCCTAGTCCAAAATCCGACTGAAAGGTGTTCTCATGTCGTCGAAACACACAACGATACCAATCTTGTTAACGGGATGCGTCTGCGCTTCCGTTCTATTTGTTGTATCGAAAAAGCCGAAAACTGTCGTATCAGAACTTCCGCATGCCGAATCTTTCGATGCATATTTAAAGGTGCCTCGCGATATAGAGCTTTGCTTCGATTCACTGTTGGCCTGGCAGTCTGGCGATACCAATCAGTTTCATCGTATCCTCCATGAAAAAGAATACGATACGCACTTGCGTGATGCCGTGCAATGGGCAATAAGACAAGGGAAGGAGGGTGAGGTGTTGAGGTTCATCAACCTCGTCCTCGACCATTGGATGATAACCGAGTCCTGCCATAGCCGCAGCTATGAATGGCCTGACCGCGAGGCAGATCAAGAGGCCTGGGAGTTTTTGTCGAGAATCTATGTCAACCGCCAGCAGCACCCATATTCCACGGGAGACGCCGATGGTGATGCTACGCTCAATAGGATTTTGGGAAAAACCCGTGAAAAGCAAGGAAACTCAGCAGAATGGTAAAAGACGATTTTCCAGAGAACCGCAGGAGCACTCGCGGTAGTACGCGGTGGGAAGCCGGGTACGACTTGCTGCTGCCCGCCTTTTCCGCCGTTCCGTTCAACGTGCGTTACGGGTATGACGGAGCCGGCAGACTTTCCACGGTCACCTCTTCGCTGGGCGCGGCCACCAACAACTTCACGCTGTCCTATCTCACAGGCACCGCGCTCTTGTCCGGCATCGCCTCTGACGGCGGAATCGAACGCCGTATCACATACGAGCCAGCCCGTGACCTCATCTCAGCCGTCTCCAATCATGTAAATCCTGTCAATCCTGTCCTGATCTCCGCGTACGACTACGCCAACGACGCCGCCGGGCGGCGCGTCTCGCGCAACGCCGACAGCTTCACGTTCAACAGCCGCTCGGAAGTCATCGGCGCTGTCATCGGCACAAACGACTACGGCTACGCTTATGATGCCATCGGTAACCGCGTTTGGTCGGCGGCGAATACCCTGACCAACAGCTACACTGCTAACGCTCTCAACCAGTACACTCAAATCTCTGTGCCCTTTGTGTCCTCTGTGGTTAATCCAACTTACGACACCGATGGCAACATGACGCGCCTCGGGGACTGGTACCACACATGGGACGCTGAAAACAGGCTCGTCCGTTCCGAACCGTACGGCCTCGCCACCAATGGCGCGGTCAGGCTCAAGTATCAGTACAACCACCGCAACCTTCGGATTGCGAAGATTACCGAACGGCTCTCAGGCAGGGGGGCGGATTACCCGTTCGATCCCTTGCAGCCGGGCACATGGGACGCCATCGAGACCCGCCGCTACGTGTGGGACGGCTACAACATCGCGGCGGAGATCGTGATAGACGAGGTCACGCCTTCCACCAACGTCACTTACTACACATGGGGCCTCGACCTGTCCGGCACCCTGCAAGGCGCGGGCGGCGTGGGCGGGTTGCTGGCCGAAACGAGAGTGACCGCGTCAACCACTAACACTTACTACGCATTCGGAGACGCTAACGGCAACATAACGGATTACGTTGACAGCAACGGTGCCGTGGTCGCCCATTACGAATACTCACCCTTTGGCGAGATTATTGCGCAAAGCGGCGACATGGCGGACAGTTTCACGCACCGCTTTAGCACCAAACCGTTCGATTCAAAGACTGAATAAGTACGTTATCAGTTACGCCCTTATAAGCCGCTCTTAGCGCCTGATTTCTGGTTCCCGCTTTTTCGGCTACGGTGTCCATGACTATGACATACCGCTTTGGGAAAGTGTCCGGCGGGAATTTTGGACAGACGCCGGCCGTTTTGTTAAGCTAAAAAACGAACAGATCAAACGAAGGGCGAGGCGATGAGGGCGTGGGATGAGCAAGAGGCGGCGGCACTGGTGGCGTTGCAGCGGGGGATCGGGCTGACCGAGCGCCCGTTTGCCAGCCTTGGCGCGTCGTGCGGACTTTCTGAAGAGGCCGTTCTGGCGTTGGTGCGGCGGTTGTTTGCGGCGGGGGATGCCCGGCGGTTCGGGGCGGTGTTCGATTCCCGGCGGTTGGGATATCGCAGCGCGTTATGCGCCATGACGGTGCCGCAGGCGCGGATGCGCGAGATTGCGGCCAAGGCGGCTGCCATTAAGGGCGTGACACATGCGTATGAGCGGGGCTGGCCTGCCGGGTTGCCGGCAGATCTGCCCGGCGGACCCGAGGGGAAAAGTTGGCCGAACCTGTGGTTCACGCTTGCGACGCCTTCGGCGGAATTCGAAGGTGAGTTAGAGCGGTTGCGTGCGGAGTGCCAGCCGTTTGCGATTCATGCGTTGCCGGCCACGCGCCGGTTCAAGATCGACGTGGTCTTCGATGTCCGCACGCGCGACCGCGATGAGCGTGTCGAACGCCGGTTGCCGCCCGTCAAAGAGCATACGCAGGCGGTCGGGTTCACGGCGGAGGAAAAGGGTCTTGTTCGACTGTTGCAAGGCAACCTGCCGCTCTGCCCGCGGTTTTTCGCGCCGCTGGCGGCGCAGGCGGGACTGAGCGAGCCGGCCCTTTTAGAAAAGCTCCGGGCCTGGCAGGCGTCGGGCGTGTTGCGTCGGATCGGGCTTTTGCTGAGGCACCGCAAGATGGGGTTCAAGGCCAACGGGATGTGTTGTTGGGATGTGCCCGAGGCGGAGGTGCTGGAGTTTGGGAGGCGTGTGGCAGCGTTTCCGGAGGTCACGCACTGCTATGAGCGCCCGCGTACGGACATCTTCCCGTTCCGTCTCTACGCGATGATCCACACGCCGACTTGGCTGGGCACGCAACAGCTTTTCGAGCGTATCACGCGCGAGGCCGGACTGACGGGCGGACAGGTGTTGCTTTCCGTGACCGAATTCAAAAAAACGAGCATGCAGTTTTTTTAATAATATGAAAATCGTTTGCGACAGAAACATGCCGTATGCGGCAGAGGCGTTCGGCGCCTTAGGTGAAGTGGTGTTGAAAGACGGGCGGCAGATTGCGGCGGCCGACGTGCGAGACGCCGGGCTGTTGATCACGCGCTCGACGACCAAGGTCAACGCCGCCCTGCTGGACGGCAGCGCGGTGCGGTTCTACGGCTCCGGAGTCATCGGTACGGACCACATTGACATTCCCTATCTTGCGGCGCGCGGGATTGTCTGGACCGGGGCGCCCGGATGCAATGCGGAAAGCGTGGCCAACTATGTGACCGCGGCCTTGCTGTGGTTGGGCGGCAAACACGGATTCGCGCTGGAGGGCCGGACGCTCGGCGTGATCGGCGTGGGCCATGTGGGGCGGCGCGTCTGCGCCCATGCGCGGGCGCTGGGCTTGCGCGTGTTGGCCAACGACCCGCCCCGGCAACGCGACGCGGCGGACGTCGGGGCCCGGGCGTTCGTGCCGCTCGACCGTGTGCTTGAGGAGTCGGATATCATCACCTGCCATGTGCCGTTGACCAAGGGCGGGGCGGACGCGACGTTCCATCTGTTGTCCGCGGTCCAGTTCGCGAGGATGAAGCCCGGGGTGATCCTGATCAATGCCGCCCGCGGCCCGGTGATTGAGACTGACGCGCTGTTGCCGGTGTTGGGCACGCGCGTGGCACATGCGGTGATCGACTGTTGGGAGGGAGAGCCCGCCTATCGGGCCGACCTGCTGGCCCGCGCGGATTTGGCGACGCCGCATATTGCGGGGCATTCCTACGAGGGCAAGGTGAACGGCACGGCCATCGTCTACCGGCGCGCCTGCGCGTTTCTGGGTGTGGAGGCCACCTGCCCGTTTACGCTTCCGCAACCGCCGTTGCCGCATTGGACGGCCGACGCGGCGGGCCGGAGTGACGAGGCCGTTTTGCGGGAACTCGTGCTGTCTGTATACGATCTTGAGGCGGACTCGCTCCGGCTCAAGGAATCCTGTGTGCCGGACGAAAGGGCACGGGCCTCAGCGTTCGACGCGCAACGCGGTCAATACCCGATGCGGCGAGAATTCGCTTCGACGCGGGTTCATGTTGCGAATGCCTCCGATGCGCTTGTGGCCAAGATGACCGGGCTGGGGTTTGCTGTCCAGCGGCAATGAAAAAGGGCGGGGGCTGTTCGGGAGGCGTCGGCCATAAGGCTCTGTATGACCCTGAAGGGTTCAGCCAAACACGGTGCCGTGCCAGAAAATTCATTTTACATCCGGTGTTCAAGCGTTTATTTTAATCAGATGTTTAATGAGGGGCGGGGTGTGTATGAGAACGAAAAAGCGGTCAAGAAAGAGTGCGTTGGACTCCAAGGACACGCGGGAGAGAATTCTCTTTGCCGCGACGAACGTGTTTGCCGAACACGGCTTCAGGGATGCGACCACGCGGCTGATCTGCGCGGAGGCGCAGGTGAATGTGGCTTTGGTGAATTATTACTTCCGTTCAAAGGCCGGGCTCTATAGGGCGGTCATCGCGGCATTGTTCGAAGGCATAGGCAAGCCGCTGATGGCACTCCCCGATACGGTCTGCGATGAGGTGTCCTGGCGGAAGGCGATGGAAACGTGGATCAGGCGGTCGCTCGCGATCTGCGCGGCCCGTAAACCTCCTGAACTCTGGGTGGCGCGGCTGATGGGTATGGAGGAGTGTGTGCCGTCGGATCTGGCACAGGACATAGAGGAAAAATTCGCCAAACCCGTGCGCGAGGGTTTCACGCGCCTATTGCGCATGGGGATGAAGCAGGACGACGCGGTGGAGCTAAACCTGTGGATGAGCACGGTGAACGCGCAATGCGTGATCTATGCGCTCACGAGAGAAAGATGGACCGCTCGTTTCTGCCTGCCCGGGATGGAGGTCAAGGACTGGCTGGATAGAGTGGCCACCCATATCTGCGCGGGAGTTTTCGCCCGGCTGTCCTTTCAGAGAACCGTTGATTGACCGCCATGACCGAAACCGTTTTAAGGATGTTTTGCCCGCGGTGCCGGCACTGGCGCGTTCAAGGACTTGGGTGAAAATCCTGCCCGGAAGGTGCAGACGGTCTCGGCGGTTTCAGGGAAACCGCCTTACCCGTCCCCGAGCGGTTTGTCGGCGGGTTGGAGTGTGGTGATCGGGGTGAGCGTGAAATTGCGCCAGCGCGCGCGGGTCTGGTAGGTGGCAAGCCCAAGCGGTTTTGTTTTGTCGATGTCGCTGCCCGGGCGCAGGCTGAAACGGCTTGAGTCGTCATACTCGATGCGGGCGGTGTAGAGGTCTCCGTTCAGGAAAACCTGCAGCACGCCCGGCGTGACACGCACGCGCAGGATGTACCAGCGGTTGTTTTCAAAGGCAATGTTTTCACACCACTGGTTTTCCGAGGCGTCGGCGTAGTCGAAGGAGGAGATGCCGCAAAGTCCGCCGCCCCAGCCGCCGATGATGACGGTGCAGAAACTCTTCCCGATGGGGATCGTGAGCGCGGCGAAGAAATCAGAACCTTCGACGCGCATCGCCTCCAGCGAGAGTTCGTAATTCATGGCGGGAACCGTGTTGGTGTACGCGATGCCGGTCATGGGGGCTCCGATCCCGCACTCCACGACACCGTTGGAACAGGCCTTGACGTCTCCCCTTTCAGACATGTCGGCAATTTTCCACCCCGACAGGTCTTTCCCGTTGAAAAGCGCAAGCGGTTCGGCAGCGGCTGTAAGGACTGACAAAGCGATAAAAAGGGGCATGTGTTTCATGGGGACATTATCGTCCAACCGGTTAAAATAGGAAAGCCGGAAGGTGAGGGAAGCCCGGATTTTCCTCAGGTCACCGCGGGGCGTCCACAATGACGGACACGCCGTCCGGAATGACGACACAGGAAGCGTCGGAGCCGTGCCGCCGAAAGGCCATTGCAACCGCTTCAGGCAAGGTGGCGGCGGATTCCATGTGCAGGGCGCGGATAAGGCGGGCCTCCCACATGTCCGTCACGAGGATCACAGGGTGTTTCGCGAGAATGCGGGCGAGAATCTGATACTCCCACTGGTCGGGCAGGGTTTTGTCCTGAGGGACGCGGAGCACAGAGTCAAGTAACGCCTGCGGGCTTGCGGCTTCGGATAGCGTGCGGTAGAAATGCTCTCCCCCGTGCCCGTCGCTGCAAGCCGCAACCATGATAATCGTGCCGTCCGCCGCGCAACACGCTTCGGCGGCGGTCATCCCCTTGACGGCCTGATAGAGGTTCTGATCCAGGGGATACCCGCCATTGCTGGTGATGACGATGTCGGCTTCGACCCGTGGGATTGTGGCGGCCTCGCGCATGTGGCGGCAGCCCTCCGCATGCGCGAGTTCGGGATGACCGGCGAAAGCGCACCGGATCGTTTTGTCCGGATGGAGGGTCACATTGAGGATAAAGGCGAGCTGGGTCTGCCGTGCGGCGAAAAGCATGTCGCGGTGGATGGGGTTTCCGTCGAGGTTGCCTGCGCGGGTGTGCGGATCGGCGATAAAAGCCGCGCAATGGTTTGCAAGGACGGTCTCGCGTCCGGCGATGCCCGGCAGGACGCTTTTGCGCCCGCCTGAGAAGCCCGCGAAAAAATGGGGCTCGATAAAGCCT
>JALHET010000492.1 GCA_022839525.1 Lentisphaerota bacterium | reverse complement strand
GGTCTGAGCTGTACCAGTGCAGCGTCCTGTCGAACAACCTGACGTCCTATAAGAAGGGAAATGGCGGCGGGGTCATAGGGGGATCCGCATACAACACGTTGATCGCCTATAACCGGTCGCACAGCGTGGGCGGGGTGTTCGATGCTGACTTGTACAACTGCACGGTGGTCAGTAACACGGCGATCTCGGAGAACGCGCCCGGCATCCACATTGCGGGTAGCGAGAAAGTCTATAACTGTCTTGCGTTCGGCAACACGGGGGGATCCGGAGTTGATGTTGGCAAAGTGAGTTCCACGAGCGTTATTACGAACACGTTCGCGGGTACGGCGGATGCGACTCATGCTGAGCTAACCCTGATTGACCCAAGTGTGACGCCGGTTTTCACTGATTTTAACCAAGGGGATTTCAGCCTGTGCGCGGGCTCGCCGGCGATCAACGCAGGCGATATGACGGTGGCGCGGCAGACGACGGATCTGGCGGGCAACGCGCGTGTCCTTTTCGGAACGATTGATGTCGGAGCCTACGAATACAACCAGATGTTCGTGGCGACGAACGGAAACGACGCGGCCGACGGTTGGTCGTGGGCGGATGCGAAACAGACCATTCAGGCGGCGGTCGACACGGCCGAGGCGAGTATGGTGGTATGGGTTTCAAACGGTGTGTATGCGACGGGGGCGGCCGCTTCGCCGTACGGTGGTGCGCTCTCGAACCGGGTGGTGATCACCAAGGCGATCCGGGTCAAGAGTGTGAACGGCCCGGCGCAGACCGTGATCCGTGGCTCCGGAACGGCGACGTATAACACCGACGGTGCGATCCGCTGCGTGTTTATGAACAACGGCGTTCTGGACGGCTTCACGGTGGAAGAGGGCGTGACCAAAGCGGGGGGCGGTGTGGCATACGAGCACCTGCGCGGCGGGGGCGGCATCTGCCTGGACGGGCCGCCCGCAGCGGGAACCTGCGTGACGAACTGCGTGATCCGGAACAACCGGGGCTATACCGGCGGAGGCATCACCGGCGGAACGGCAACGCCCAGAGGCAGGGCAACAGTCTGCGACTGCGTCATCACCAACAACGTGTCGGACTACGGCGGCGGCGTGGCCTACGGCGCGGTTTTCGAGCGGTGTGTGATTACCCATAATACGGCAGCAGGAAACGGCGGCGGCTGTTACGAGCCCTTCCGGGTCGACAACTCGCTGATAGCGGCCAACGTTTCGCCCAACTGCGGCGGGGTTTATGGCCCCGCCCTGCTGGTCAACTGTACGGTCGCGCACAACACGGGGAGCGGCGTGACGGGGGTGGGCTCGCACGACCTTCACGTGTACGCGACCAACTGCGTCATCTGGGGCAATTCCGGAACTCAGTACGGTGTTCTCTGCCACTTCGGGAACTGTTGCTGTTCAATGGCGGGCGACGGCAT
>JALHET010000081.1 GCA_022839525.1 Lentisphaerota bacterium | reverse complement strand
GAACTCCAGCGTCCCGCCCGTCTCGATCGGGATGGTGACCTTCCGCGCCAACGATCCGGCTTCCAGCACCCCGCTATTGAAAGCCACTTTTCCAGCGACCTTCACGGTCAGGCGCAGGCACGCTCCGGACGGCAGAGCGGACAACTTCGAGTGGAGCCCGGCTATACACCGGAACTCCTTGAACACACCCTCCGGAATCTCGTAGCTAAACCGGCAACAGCCCGTGCCGATGCCCTTCGCCAGAGTGACCTCCCGCTTCTGCCCCCCCTCATCCGGGAGCCAGACCTGCAGCGGGACTGGCGCGCGCTTCGGGGTGACGGAACAGCCGTAGGCCAGAGGGCTGAAGCGGTAGGGAGCGTTGATGAGCGCAGGCGCCGAGATTGGGACAAGCGACGTGAGATCCATCGCACCGAGCGCTTTCACCTCGTCCGGTTCAAAGCGCCCCGCCGCCAGCGCGAAGCAGGTGTAGAACATGTCAGCCACAACTTTGGCATCCTCCACGGCCGGCGGCAGGGACGCCTCGACCGCGCCGCCCATGTCGCCCGCATAGGCGCGCGCCAGCATGGCGGGAAGGGCTTTCCGCGCCTTCCTGCGGAGTTGGCAGCACCGCTGGTAGAGCCTGAACGCGGCCTCCTTCTCATGCGTTCCAAGCAACTGCGGGCGATACCCTTGGAGCCGCACAACGAACCGGCTATCGTCGTCCAGACTGATGATGGACTGGGGAGCCCGGTTCCAACTCTGATCCTCCGGGGTGAAAAGCTCGTCCAGCGTCGTCCACGGCAAGCCGTTGATGCCTTCAAGGGCATGGCACTGCGGCTGAGCCAGGTCTTCGATCACATGGGCGAACGCCCCGGCGAACTTGGCCGCCTCCGCATAGTCGCCCTCGCGCATCTTGCCCACGACCAGCCTCAGGTAGCGTTCAGCCCCTTCATTGAACACGGCGTAGTCTTCACGGTTGTCCCTCGGGAAATAATGAAACAGCCGCCCTTTCACCACGACCAGGTACGGCTTTGCCTCGGCGTTTTCCAATCCCATGTCGACATAGGTGCAGTATGACCTAATAAGCCCCGCCTCACTCGCCTGCCAGTGCGCCCGTTGCCAGTCGGGAAGCGCCTCGAACGCGGCCCGCGTAATTTTCGCGTGTCCGCTGCTCCAGCCATGCGAGGAACAGACGCCGAACAGAACACAGGCGGACAAGATAGCCATCCTGAGGCCGGCTAGTGACTGAATCGAATGCCCCGACCGAATCGATTTTTTCGAAAAAAATGTTTCTCCCATGTTTTCTCCAAACGTTTCTCCGGAGACACAATCCTTAACGGACAGAACAGACTTAACGGCCAATGGCCTCTCCGCCCTTCTCTCCGTTATGTCCGTTCGCACTCTCCCCGCGCCGGCCCCCGCTGCCTTACCACCTCGTAGAGCGCGACCGCGCCGGCCACGCCGGCGTTGAGCGACGCGACGCCGCCCTTCATGGGCAGGCAGGCGATGAAGTCGCAGGTCTCGCGCACCAGCCGCGAGATGCCGCTGCCTTCGCTGCCGACCACCAGCCCCACACGCCCCTTGAAATCGATAGACGTGTACATCTTGGCGTCCGGCCCCAGATCCAATCCCGTCAGCCAGGCTCCGCACTCCTTGAGTTCCCGCATGGCGCGGACCAGATTGACCACCTTCGCCACGCGCATGTGCTCCGACGCGCCCGCCGAGGCACGCACGACACCCGGCGTCACGCCCGAAGCGCGGTCTTCGGGTATCAGCACGGCCGTCGCCCCCACCGCATCGGCGGTGCGCAGCAGCGATCCGACATTCTGGGGATCTTCGATGTGGTCGAGAATCAGCACCAAAGCATTCTCGTTCTCTTTGACATCATGAAGGACCTGCTCAAACGAGATGTAGGGGAACCCGCCGGTACGCACCGCCACACCCTGATGGTTCCCGCCCTCGCACAGTTCGTCAAGCGCCTCGCGCTCCAGCGTCTTGAACGGCACGCCCTTTGCGGTCAGCATCCCGCGCAGTTCGGCCACCTCCGGCGCGTCGCGCCCCCCGGGCGGCAGCACGGCCTCATACAGATGGCGCTTGCCGGACTTGACCACTTCAAACACCGGACGGCGACCGTAGATCCAGTCGCCGCGCTCCAACGCCCCGCGCGGACGGTCGCTCCGGAAGTCTTTGCCCCGTTTATTCCACTTTTTCATTTACTCTTTATAGGCATCCGAATTATCCAACTTCACATTGTCGATGTAGTACACGCCCTTGCGGTCCGCGCTGCTGATGAATCCGATCCATGTGACACCGCGCGTCTCGGGACTGCCGAACTTCAGGCCCGAAAAGCGCTTGGGCTCCGCGCCCGGGGTCGTCACCGCGAGCTGCCAGGTGCCGTCAGTTTTGGAGCCGAGGCCCGCGCTGATCTCGATGTGCGTCCAAGTGCCGAGCGGCAGGGGCAGCGGCGGCTGGCCGGCGACGGTCAGTTTTCCATCGCGGATCAACAACCGCGGCCCGACGTAGTAGTACGGTTTGCCCGGATATTGACGCCACTCAAGGTTCAACTCTGCACCTTGTTCCATGCGGACATCGAAAGAGAAGGTCGTGATGCCGTCATAGTGGTTCGGAGTGTACCAGAAATGCGGGTTGAAGCTATGCTTTAGCCCGGGTGCGTCGGTTACTTTCAGAGAGCGCTTGCCGGTTGCGGCGGTCTCTTCAGTCACCTTGATGCTGTCGCCCTTGTTCTCGACCATGGAACGGGTACGGGAGGGCAGGCAGCCGACATCCGTGTGCTCGAAGCCGTCGGAGAACGCCGACGGCGGAGGCGGCGGCAACCCCTGCCACGGCGGCGGCACGACGAATTCGCGGGCCTTGGCGACCCAAGCGGGATCGCCGTAAACGCCGGCTCGCGCGGTGTCGAAGGGCACGAAGCCGAGAGCCAGCGCGGGAGAGTCGGCTTGCAGGCGGAAGTCGTTGTTGCCGGCATCGACGAACTTCGGATCGGCGATGACCGAGCCGGCATCGCGCCCCAGCTTTTGCCACGCTTCAAACGAGCGCCCGATAAAATCAATAGGCGTACCCGACGGCTCCCAATACACATTGTTCCGCAGTTCGAGCCGGTTCTCAAACTCGGGAGAGCTGAAGACGCGCCCCTCGCAACCGCAGATGATGTTCCGTTCGAGGGTGGCCGCGACATGCGTCTCTTTCTTGTAGTACTGGCAGAACATGATCGGGCCGCTGTAGCGCCCCTTGTCGCTGAGCCTAGAGACGAAAATGTTGTTGCGCACGATGTTGGCCTTGCCGCTACCCAGCTTGTATCCCCCGTCGCGCACGTTGTAGACCAGATTGCTCTCCATGAGCATGTAAGCCGTGCTGTTGTCGTTGTAAATGCCATGCATGCTGGAGTCTCCGTCGCTATCGAAATCGTGGATGATGTTGCCGATCATCACGGTTCCGGGCGCTTCCCCGAGCGTGTAGATACCGCCCATGTCGGCCAGCACATCCCAGCCCAGATGATGGATGCGGTTATACGAGATGGTGTTACGCTTTGACGGAACGTCGCCGTAGCCCCAGCGCCAGCCGACGGAGATGCCGGAGTAGGGCATCCCCGCGATATCGTTGTGCGTGACCTGGTTGTCGCCGCTGTGTCCCACAAGGATGCCGACAGCGT
This sequence comes from Lentisphaerota bacterium, assembly GCA_022839525.1. The sequence continues at coordinate 4,321 of JALHET010000081.1, read as the reverse complement.
CCGGCCACACGCGGCCGGCATTGCGGATGATGTTGTTGTCGATGCGGCAGTGACCGGTCAGTTGTCCAGCTTCGAGCGGCGTATGCGCGGTCTGCCCCAACCGTACGCCGCCTGCGCCAAGATCCTCCAGCAGGCAGCGCTCCACGGCACAGTCGCGGCATCCATCGCGGAACCAGAGCCCATAGGCACCGGTCCGACGGATCGCGCAATCAGCAAAGACAATGTTGCGCGCATAATCCGCCATCACGGCGGCCTCAATGTTGCAGGCGGCCTGCGGCGACCATGCGCCCTCATGCGGCATGAGATAGGCGGCGTACTCGAAGGTCAATCCGCGGAACAGGATGTTTTCAACCTGCATGCCCCCCGCATTGCCGACGAAACGGAGAAAGGTTTCCGGCATCGGCGCCACGACCTCCGCCTTGGTCATGTCTTCGCCGGGGCGGGGCATGTAAAAGAGCGTGCCGTCACGCTCAATGAACCACTCGCCCGGTGCGTCCAGCGCCTCACGGAAATTGTCCAGATAGTAACGCTCCTTTGATGCATAGTGACCGAACTTCGGCGGATAGCGGCCTGTCAGGGAGACCAGGTTGCGCCCGGGGTCTATGCTCGCGATGCGGTGCCGTGAAATCTCCCAGGAGTGGTAGGCCGAGACCACGACATCGCGCAACCGCTCCGGCGGCAACTTTAACAGCGGCGCGATGTCTTTGGAACGCGCCAGAAACGCGAGGTTGGTCCGTCCGGTCTCCACCGTGCCGTCCATATAAGCGTAGTGCCCGTTCGGCGTGCGGGCCCGCACGGCGCGGCATCCGTTGATATAGAGCTGCTCGATGCGCCACTTGCCGTCGCGGACCTCCGGCACCGTCGTTTTCCAGATGCCGTCCCCGCAAGGCGCAAACCCGCTGATGCGCCGCCCGCCGCTGAACACCGGCGTCGCGCCGGACGCGGCCGCGTAGGTGATGCGCCCGCCGGCGCGCCCCGAATCCTCCGGTGAAAAATCGACAGGCCCCTCGATGGGGTACATGCCGCTGCGGAAAAGAACGAGGATGTCGCGTTCCGTCTCCGCTCGACGCAACGTGCGCACGGCGTCACGCGCCCGCGCCAACGTAGCGAACGGACGCGCTTTGGTACCGGGATTGGTATCCCGTCCATCCGGCGCGACCCAGAAATCAGCCTGCCCCCCGCTGGACTCCCCGTTATGGAAACGGCACCCGCACGGCAGGATTCCCGCCAGCAAGACCCCTCTCAACACGATCTGGCGCAACCTCATGTCTTCTCTCCTTCCCTATTATTGTTTTAACACTACACTCACGCAGACGGAGCCCGCAACCCAATTCAATCTCACACAAAGGCACAAAGGACACAAAGGTTTTTCATGGCAACCCATTCCATTACCCTTCGTGACCTTCGTGGCTTCGTGTGAGAAACAATCGGCCTTTCACAAAGCGGGCTCCCCCTCTTGGGATGTGGACACGCGGACGTCGTCAAACAGGAACGCGCCGTCACGGCCAGTGTTCACCAGATAAAAATAACCGGCCATTGCGAAGTCCGGGCTCCCGAAGGGAACGTTGCGGAAAAGCTGCGGCGATTGTCCGGGAACCGTAACGGTCAGATCGAACGTCTTCGCCTTCCCCTTGCCAACGGCGAACGACATCTCAAGCGAAACCCAGACGCCGCGGGGAAGCTTGACGTTCACGCCGGCGTCTCTCGTGGCGGTCAGCACACCCTGCGCATCGATCTGCAGACGCGGCCCGGCCTTGTACCACCCGATGCCCGGATTCCTGTGGTCACGGAATTCGAGATAGAGCGTGGCCGGCGCACCTTGGGGCAGTTTGAGCCGCATGGATGCGCGTATCGTGCCGACATCCACCCCGATGGGGCTGTGCAGATGCGAGCCTTCCGTAAGCATCAGGCTGTGCTTCCCGGAGGCCGCATCCGTATCGGTCACCGCGATTTTGCGTTTCGGCCCCATGGACAGCTTGCCGGAACGGGTGGGGGCAACCCCGGCCGTCTCGTCCTCGTAAGTCCACTCGAACCCGCCCGGCCCCGGCGGAGACCCGACAGGCGCGTGCGTCATCCTTTCCGGCAGGGTTTTCCAGCGCCGGTCACCGTAAAGGCCGACTTCCGACACGTCGGTTTGCTTGAATCCCATCTTCAGGGCAGGCGAGTCGGGGCGCAGGCGCAGGTCGCGGCCAGCAGCGTCAACAAAGAGGGGATCGGCCATGACCGACCCGGCGTCATGGCCTTTCGCCTGCCATTCCCCGAACGTCGCGGCCGGCAGTGCCGCGCCCGAAAAAAGTTTCGCGCCCACGCGGTCGGCCCCGGCCCAATAGACATTGCTTCGCGACACCTGAGCGTCCGGCCGGTAGCCCGTCCGCATCAGCGCGGCGTCGCTGTCGCCGTACACGATGTTCCGCTCGAACAGGACGGGGTTGGGGTTGTGCTGCACCTGCACGTCCCACCAGTGACCGCCGCCGCGCACGCCGCTGGCCTGGCAGAAGGCAAAGATATTGTCGCGGACGACGCACTCATGCCCCCCGTTGCCCGCGAAACCGCCCATGACGTCGTGGACGATGTTGCCCTCGAACACGACGCCCGACACACCCGAGTCCGGGTAGAGGCCTTCGGCTCCTGAGGCGAGCAGGTCGGGGCGCACATCGTGGATCCAGTTGCAGCGGATCCGCGCGCCCTTCTGCCATCCGAGGAGGTAGATGCCCCCGCCGTCGTCGAGCAGGTTGTTCATCATGTGATGAATGTGGTTGTACTCCACCACGTTGCCTTCCTGATATTGCCCCGTATTCTTGTTGGCCGTCCACCCCCAGCCGACCGAGACGCCCGTGTAGTCGCCATAGCTGATCTCGTTATGCGTGATCCGGTTGTAGGCGGCACACGGCCCGGTCAGGACGCCGACAGACCCGTTGAACACATGGGTCATGTCATGGATGTAACAGTTGTCGATCACGTTGCGTTCGATGTGGTCGAATTGCCCGCGCGGTTTCCAGGGAGTTCCCGAGCCGGGCACCTCCCAGAACAGATAGACCCCGCCCCCACCCAAGTCATGCAGGTGGCACTTCTGGATCAGGTTGTCGAAACAGCCCTGCATCAGGACAACCGCATGCGCGCCAACGCGGGTGATTTCGCAGTCCTGAATCGACGTGTGCCGGAGGCCGATCGCGGAGACGGCTCCAGATTCGAGGGCGATGTCGGGCGTCGCGAACCCGGTTGGGCAGCGCGCCTGGCCGCCGGTGATCGAACGCCCCTGCGGGGTCCAGTCCGCATAGGCGAACACAAAACCGTGAAAACGCAGGTGTTCCACATAGGCCCCCTGCTCCGGATTGCCCTTGAACTGAAGCAGAGAGGGCGTCACAGGCACCATGACCGTTGCCTTGCGCATATCCTCTCCCGGCAGGGGCATGTAGCGGACGGTTCCCGTTTGCCGGTCGAGTTGCCATTCGCCCGGGGCGTCCAGGCAGACCGGCGTGTTCTCCATGAAAAACCGCGCCCGGAACCTGTAACTGTCGGCGATGGGCTCCACAAAAACCGCTTTCGCCTCAGGGCGGATCTCCGTGACCGTGTGCTGGCGGGACAGCCAGCTCTGGTAGAGCACGGCCATCGTGTCCGGAGAAGCCATGTCCGCCGTCACGTCATCCCCGGCGTAGTAGAAGCCGTCGGCCTGGCGGTCCGTGAACCCGGGTTTTCTGCTCCAGCCGGTGGTGTGAAAGAAGCCCGCGTTCGGAGTGCGCGCCCGGACCGCGCGGCGCCCGTCAACGAACATCTGCCTGAAATAAAGCTTGCCCGCACGCGCTTCGGGCACATCCGCACGCCAGACGCCGTTGCTTTCAGGGCGCCAGCCCTCAATCCGCAAGCCGCCGCTGAGGGTTACCGTCCCCGGGGTTTCTGCACGATAGGTGATGGGCGCCTGTGCGGTTCCTGAATCTTCCGGCGTGAAACGCAGGGGTTCCGAAAGGGAATAGACGCCCTTGCGCAGGACGACCTCGACCGGCCCCGCGAGTTTGCCCTCGCGCCTCAACGTGCGGAGTTCCATCTGGGCGGCGCGGAGATCCCGGCACTCCGCCAAGACCCGAACCCCGTCAGGAAGCGTGCAGGTCACCGTCACCGGCGGGCGCGCCGCGACGCATCCGCTTACGCACAACACCAAAAAAACCACCGTGCATGCACGGCAACCATCGGCCCGTTTATTGTCGATCATCACCGTTCTCCCCGTTTGCCTGTCAAAGGAGCCCCCGTTTAACCCGCGCCCCCTGTTTCATCTTTTCAAAGCAGGATAGGGTATCTTGGCGAAAAAGGGAAGACAATAGCGAGA
>JALHET010000491.1 GCA_022839525.1 Lentisphaerota bacterium | reverse complement strand
TCTTCCGCAAACTCGCGTCGGTCCTGGGCGTATCGGTAAACACGACAGTCGCCAGCTCAAAGTAACATGAAAAACATCGCGTTCACGGTCGTTGCTCTGGCTGCGACGATCGTTGCGCTGCTTTTGCCGAACCGCTTCACGGAAAACTCGCGTGCGATGTACGCGAACTCGGAGCGGGTGCGGGCCCGGATCACGGAGGTCGACAATTCGACGGTCAAGATGATCGGGCCCGTAAAGCAGGGAGAGCAGCAACTGGAAATGACCGTCCTCTCGGGGAAATTCAAGGGGCGGACGTTCCGGTCGACGAATAATCTCGTCGGAAAGATCGAGCTGGACAAACTGTATTCGGCGGGAGATTCCGTCCTTGCGGTCCTTGATCTAACCGGGCCGAAATCCGATCAGGGAAGCGATGTGCTGTACGCGACAGTGTTCGACCATTACCGTACCGGAAAGACGGTTGCGCTCGCGCTGCTTTTTTTTGGCCTTTTGATACTGGTCACCGGCAGCGTCGGCGTAAAAACGGTAATTTCGTTCGTGTTCACCGGTGCGATGATCGTCAAGGTGCTGCTTCCGGCGATGCTGGACGGTGCAGACCCGGTCATCGCGTCTTTCGCGGTAACCACGGCGCTTACCGCGGCAATCACGCTTTTAGTCGGCGGCGTTAACCGGCGGGGCTTGATAGCGTCGGGGCTCAGCATGTCGCGCTTTATGACCGGCACAATGACCACCACGCTGCTCCTTGCCTACTCGGCCGAGTATACCGCCATGCTGATGACCTTTATCGCACAGAGCGTTCCGCTCGAGAACATCCTGAATATGGTGTTTGTATCGGCCGAGGTTGTCCACACGCTGGTCGGCTGCTTCGGTCTGGTGCTGGTGGCGCCGTTCACCGCTGTGGCGGGAGGCTGCATCCTTCACCGGGGAAACCAAAAAACGGCGTGATTCGATTCCGCCCCTCGTTGGGCTTTCGCTTGAGGGGGCTCCGAAGATAGTTTGGCGGGAAGCGCGACATGCGCTTCCCGCCGCCCCTCGTGAGGCGTTCTGCCTCAAGATTGGTTCAATCCGGTTTTTTCTTTTTGCGTTCGCGAACGGCCTCGGTCAAAAGGTATTCGATCTGGCCGTTGATCGAGCGGAAGTCGTCCTCCGCCCAGGCGGCAAGCTCTTTCCACAGCGACGGAGAAAGCCTGAGCAGGAGCTGTTTTTTCGCGTTGTCCTTCTCCGCTTCTTCCATCAATAAATAGATCCCGAATTGACGATGGGCTGCGCTTCCTTGTTTCCGCACAGCACGACAAGGAGGTTGCTCACCATTGCGGCCTTGCGCTCTTCGTCGAGATCGACGATGTTGTTTGCGCTCAGTTTGGCAAGGGCCATTTCCACCATACCGACTGCGCCTTCCACGATGAGCTGGCGTGCGGCAACGACCGCGGAGGC
>JALHET010000490.1 GCA_022839525.1 Lentisphaerota bacterium | reverse complement strand
GAAACGGGTTTCCCAGGGCCAGCTGGACGCCCGGGCTGTAGAGCGGACCGGCAGGCACTCCGGCGACGAACTGTCGTTTCTGGTTCACCGCTTCAACGTAACGCTTGATCAGGTGAATGCGCTTGTCGACAATCTGGTTGCCCAGGAGCGCGATCTCCGCCGCGCCGAAACCCAGGCGCTGCAGGCTCAGATCAATCCCCATTTCCTGTACAATACGCTCAACTCGATACGCTCGATGGCCAAGCTCTCCGGATCGCCGGAGATTGCTTCGATGACAACAAGCCTTGCCCGCATTCTCCGCGAAGGAGCGCTCCCCGGCGGAAGCTTCAGCACGGTCGAGGAAAGCCTTTCGATCGCGCGCGACTACTTTTCGATTGAAGCCCTGCGGTGGCCCGGACGGTTCACCATGGAAGAGTGTATCGATCCCGCCATCCTTCACGCAAAAATTCCAAGACTGATACTCCAGCCCCTCGTCGAAAACGCGCTGGTGCACGGCCTCGAGCATAAACCGGGTCCGGGATCTCTCTCGGTCCACGGTACATTATCCGGCGGCGATGTATTTATCAGAGTGCGCGATTCCGGTTCCGGGATCGCCCCCGAACGGCTGGCCCATATCCGCGAACGGCTCCGTGAGGCGGGCGAACGCCCGGTCGAATCGTCGCTGAACGACTCCTCGATTCCCGTCCGTCCGGAAGGCGCAGGCATCGCCCTGGTCAATACGCATCGGCGGCTGTGCCTCATGTTCGGAAAGCCCTACGGTATCGAGCTTGTTTCGGAGATCGGACAGGGGACGACGGTCATGGTGTGTTTTCCATACCAGGAAACGGAGGTGCCGGCCTATGCTCAAGATAATCGTAGTTGAAGACGAACCGGCGGTCAGGAAGGAACTTTCCCTTCTGACTCCCTGGGAAGAACTCGGCTTTCTTTTCTCCGGAGAGGCCGGCGACGGCGAAGAGGCGCTTGTTCTCGCCGAACGGGTGAAGCCCGATGCCGTGATCACCGATATCAGGATGCCCGGTATGGACGGCCTTACCTTTATCGAGGAGCTCGTTTCCAGAGCAGGCGCCGACGGTTCTCCTCCTCCGGAATGCATCGTGCTGTCGGGTTTCTCGGAGTTTGAATACGCGCGCCAGGCTCTCAGACTCGGGGTTGGCGAGTATTTGTTGAAGCCGGTGGACGACAAGGATCTTTCGGTCGCGCTCAGCCGTGCACGGGACCGCATTCTCGAGCGCCAGGCTCGGGAAGCGGCTGCGAAATCCGTATTCAACGAGTTCCAGGAGTCAGGCTCCGGCGGATCGTCGACCGCAGGTCGGCCGTCCGAGAGCCATGTTTCGGGAGCGGTCCGCCTGATCCGCGAGCGTTTTATTTCCGGGATAACGATAGATGAGGCCGCCGCCGAACTGGGACCTGAGCAGGATATTCAAGCAGGAAACCGGGTACACCTTCGTAGATTATCTCATGTACGTCCGGGTGAAACGCGCCGTCGAACTGCTGCGCGATCCTTCGGTGAAAGTGTATGAAATTGCCGATCTTGTGGGATACGCGGATTCGCGCTACTTCGCCCAGGTATTCCGCAAGGTGACCGGCAGTACACCGAGCGAGTTCAGGGAAGCTCTGCTTCGCGAAGGGCCTTCCAGCGCTCGAGGATAGCGTCGCGGGACGCAGCCGCTTCGTCGACCGGGTATCTGATAATTTTTCCGTTCAGAAGAGGTCCCGCCTCTTCCGCGTCGAGCCTGACCGGCCGCCGCTGCCAGCGGGGCAGCAGGATTTTCTGGACGTCCGGACCGAGCACGAATTCCATGAACTCGAGCGCTTCCGCGCGGTTTTTTGCGCCTGCAAGAAGGGCGATACCGTCCGGAACTGCGCTTGTTCCTTCTGCGGGATAGCGGTATCCGACATTCGATCCCGTCCGCTCAAGCGACAGGGCATAATTCTCGAACGTTATGCCCGCATAGAAGTCCCCCGCTGCGACTGCCCGGTACACCATGCTGGAGCTGGAGGCGATACCGTCCGGTCCGAGCTGCTCGACGAAACGCTGCACATACGGCCAACCACCGAAGGTGTTCCCCGCCGTTTTTTTCATGGTATAGAGCATGGTAGCAAGAATGGTATACGAGGACCCGGATTTTTCC
>JALHET010000489.1 GCA_022839525.1 Lentisphaerota bacterium | reverse complement strand
GCCGCCGCTGCCATACACGCTGGCCACGCGCACGGCCGGATCGTTGAACGTCCAGAGATCCTTGCGTCCGGTAGACTTCAGCCCGCGGTGCAGCTCCGTGTTCAGCCGGCTCCAGCCATCGCCCTCTTTCCAGTACCACGACAAGAAACGCAGGATCGGATGATCGTCGGCGATGACGCGGTCGGCCGGGAAATCCTTCAGGTTGGTGTAGTCGACGCCCCCTTTGTGCGGCACGTCCTTCGGGTAATCCTGTCCGGTCGCCTGCCGGTACGCCACGCGATCATGCTCGTGGAAACAGACTTCAGCCCCGTCGCGCACCTCGCTGTGCAACAGCGCCGCCTGCCACGCGGGGAACGCCCCGTAAGCCTGAGCCACTGACGCGCCAACGTTATAGCAGAGCTCCCTCATTTCCGGGAACGCCGCGCACACGGCCGGCCGCCCCCCCTTGGTTTTACCGTCCCGGTCGACGCGCAGGAACGGCTGTTTCCTCTCCGCCCAGCTTCCCGGCGACAAAGAGGGACACACGCCAAAATCGTTCGCCAGCGCGACGTTCAGCATCCGCTTCACTCCGGCGACCCGCTCGGGAGTGTCTGGCTCCATCGGCTTGCCCGCATCGAAAATCCGGCTGACCTCCACCCCGAACCCGAGGCAGTGGGTGAACCCGATTTCCTTAAGGCGCGGCAACTCCTTGATCACCCTTTCGGCACCGAAAACACCCCACATCACCACCGGCATCCGCGCGGGCCTGCGCGGAACCAGCGTCACCGTAAACGCCTCCTCGCTCGAATAGGGCTGGTCGCCGGGGATCGACACGCGGGCCCGCAACGTGTAGGTGCCCGGACGCAGCGAGGTGTCGAGCGGGAATTCTTCCATCCGCCTCTCGCCTGCCGCCAAATCCGGCAACGCGATGCGCTTCACTTCCGCACCGTCGAGCGTGAACGTGGCCACCGCGCCCTTCATCGCGGCACGCTGCAGGTTGACCACAGAACAAGAGAGGGGGGCAACCTTCTCCATCCTGACAAAGACATCGCGGTCGGAATTGCATTCGACCGTGGCCGAACGGAACTCCAGCACGCCCTTGCAGAGCCGAACCTGCGCGATGTATCCCGGAAAACCGTGCCACAGGCTCCCGATGCGGTCCCCGATCGAGAGCGGATGCCGGCCCGCCGCAATACTGCCGCGGTCGGGTTTCGTGGCGCCGCCCAGCGCCACGCCGTCGCATGTGAAGCGCCCCGTGCCGGCCCCATCGTACGTGAACGCGACATGGTGCCACACGTTCGTCTCGTAGGCCGCCGGTTCAGACGCATAACTCTCAGAGTCCCCGCCGAACCCCAGCCGCATGTTCAGCCGCCGCAACCCGCTCTTATCCGCAGGGCCTATCGTGAATTGGTAATCCGTATGCGCCACGTATTTCTTGTCCGCGAGAAACGCCT
>JALHET010000488.1 GCA_022839525.1 Lentisphaerota bacterium | reverse complement strand
CATGGCGCGGGGCATGGCGCGGGGCATGGCGCGGGGCATGGAGCCGGGCATGGAGCCTAGGCGGACCCAGGATCCGGACGGACGCCTTGGCGGCCGGCAGGGGAAACGGGCCAAGGGCCTGCCCCGGCTCTCCAAGGTGCTCGCGGCCCTGACCGTGCTGGCCGCCGTCAAGCTCGGGGTGCTCCTTCAGTATCTTTGCCAAATGTTCGATGAAACCCTGACCGAGCTTCCCGACCGCATCGAACAGGAGAACGCCCGGCCGCGCCGCTGCCTCCACCTGGCCCCGGTCAAGCCCGGCCTGCTCGACAAGGCCGTCCGTGATTTCATCGCGAAAGCGCACCATCTCCTCGTCGTCGTCCTCGGCCTGCACGATGCCGATCTTCAACGGCCGCACCGGCTCGATTCCGAAAGCGGGGAGCCCCTGCGCCCAAAGCAGCGACGCCTGAACGGTAAACACGCTTTTCCCTGTGCCCGATGTGCTCACCAAGAACGCGCCGCCGCCCTTGCGCAGCCAGCCGTTGCGGAACAACGCGGCGGGGTCTTCCTGTTCAGGCAAGGGGGCGGTTAGATCGGCGAGCGAGCGGCAAACCACCGGTTGGTCTTCCGTGCCCGTCTGACTGTCCGGCTGGCTGGGCGTCCCGCAGTCGCGCCTGAGATTTGCGAGCGGGTCGCTTTGCCCCGCAGACGCGGGCGGCAGAGTTGAAGAGGTTTGTCTTTCGTTCATACTCTGCCTCCCGTCACATTGGCGGCGTTTTCGGACTTAGCCTTTCGTCCGCAATCGAAACAGAGTCCTGTGCCCCAGTCGAACGCGAGCGCGCTGCCGCAGGTGCGGCAGCGCGGCAGACGGCGGCAACGGGAGTCCGGACGGTTTCGGAAACGGCAAAGCGCATAATGGGTTGTTGTTCCGGTCTTCATATTTTTGCCCCCTTTTCCTTACGGCTGTGGAGGGTATCGAGTGCGGCGGTAGCTTCCTTCACTTCCGTAGGGCTGGGGCGGTGCCCCATGCGATATGGCCACAAGGCGCACGTTTTATCAGGACAGGCGCGAACCTCGGCCCGTTGGTAACAACAACAATCCAAGCATTTCGCCCGGATCGCCTTCAGCGGGCGCAGAACAGGAGTGGTTGGGTTTTTCATTTCGCGCCTCCTTTCCCTGTGACGAATGCGGTGATGGCCGCAGACGGTATGCGCCGCCGTCCAGCCCTCGTTATGATCGTCGGCAAACGCCCGTCAGCCGCAAGGCGGTGGACGGTCATGCGACTGCACCCGATCTCCCGCGCTGCGTCCATCAGCGTCAGCAAGCGGCGGTCGCCCGTGTCGGTCTCGATCTGCTTCCCTTCAAGCAGGGTGTCAATCTTAACCAGCGTGTCCGGCGATGCGGACAACAGTTTTGTGAAACGTTGTTCAGTATTCATATGCGTAACCTCGTCACGTTA
>JALHET010000487.1 GCA_022839525.1 Lentisphaerota bacterium | reverse complement strand
GGCCGAACCTTATCCGTGCCTGCCATTCTCGCGGGGTGCCGCTGTTCCTGATTAACGCGCGCGTCTCCGACCGCTCCGCACCGGGGTACCGCCGGCTGCGCTTTTGGTTCGGCCCGGTGCTGAGGATGTTCACGGCGATCATGGCGCAGTCCGAGATGGACAAGCGGCGGCTGGTGGAGGCCGGGGGCGATCCCGCGCGGATCGGGGTGTCGGGCAGTTTCAAGTTTGATGTGGCCAACCGCGTGCCGGAGAAAGAGCGGGCGGTGGCAGAATTCCTGGAGCGGTACGATTGCGGAAAAGACCGGGTGGTGTTGCTGGGCGGTTCGACATGGCCGGGCGAGGACGCGGTGCTGATCGGTATTTTTGTGCGGCTCAGCCCCCTTTATCCGGAGTTGCGGCTGGTGATCGTGCCGCGGCATTTCGAGAAGGCCGATGCGGTGCAGGCCGAAATCGAGAAGGCGGGATTTGTGTGCGTGAGGAAGAGCCGGGCAGGCGCCGGAGAGGGGGAGAACGGTTTCCGAAAAGGCGCAACGGCGCAAAGGGAATCGGGCACCGTGGTTTTGGCGGACACGACCGGGGAACTGATGGGATTCTACGGGAACGCGGATATCGTGTTTGTCGGCAAGAGCCTGTGCGAGCATGGGGCACAGAACATGATCGAGCCGTGCCTGTGCGGCGCGGCAACCCTGGTGGGGCCGAATACCGAGAATTTCCGTCCGGTGATGTCGGATCTGCTGGAGGCGGGGGCAGTGATCCAGGTGCCGGACGCGGCGGCGCTGGAGCGCGAGATCGGCCGGCTGGCGGCGGACGCGGCGGCGCGCCGGGCGCTGGGGGAGCGCGGTGTGGCTGCGGTGCTGCGGCGCAAAGGCGTGGTGGGGCGTTGTGCGGACGCGATGATGAAAACGGTCACAGCTTCCGGGCGAAAGGGTTGGCTGTCTGACGCCCGCTTGATATACTGGAGGCATGAACTGTTTATGGGGCAAACACGAGTGTGCCGTAGGGCGTGTGTACGCCTGTTCGATGGCGCAGTTGCAGCTTTGGCTGATGCGGAACAGCCAAGGCTGGCTGGTGGCAGCCCAGCATATCAAGGAGTCCCTGTTTGAGCCGCTGCATCCGGTGGAGGAAGAACCCGAGCAACTGGACTGGCAGCGGTTCGTCACGCCGTCGGCGACCTCTGCGTTGCAGATAGTCCCAGTGCTTCCGGACCGGCCGGTGGTGAGCCGTCCGGAGGCGCGCATCGAAATCGCGCCCCGCCACACGGGACTTTTCTTCGTGACGATCCCAGTCTGGCTGCGCATTCAACTCGACATGGCTCTCCCTGTGACGTTGTGCGAGTTTCCCACACAAGTGCTGTCGAAGACGTGGTTTGGGCATCCCTCGGAAGAGGGCGAAATCGGTTATGCGCTGACCACGCGGGCGCGTCAGGAAGTGTCGGAATTGACGGATGTCGAGGGGCGCGCGATCTGTCCGGTTTTTCTGGAGAACCGCACGTATGAGCCACTGACGTTTGCGCAACTGCTGTTGCGCGTGCAACACATGAGCGTGTATCAGACCGGCGACGGAAAATTGTGGACGAACGAGTGCCGGCTGGGATACACGGGCAGCATTTTTCCCGCGTTGCTGACGTTTGGCCGGACGGCTCCCGAACAGGCCAAAGACTCCCGGATGTTTTCGGGGCCGCGCGTGGCACCGGATTCCGGGCTGACGGCCCGCGTGATCGCGGGCACGCTTTTCAAGTCGCAATTTTAACACGGGTGGCGGATGATGAAGATTGATGTCTCAAAGGTGAACGCGATGCTGACGGATTATGCGTTGCCGTTTCTCGGCATCTGCGCGTGGCTGATTTTCGGCCTGTGGCTCTCGTCGTTTTTGTCGCGCGTGCTGTACAAGGGGCTTTCCCGAAGATTGGGTACGGATACGGCACGCGCCATCTCCAAGACGGTGAAGCTCTTGCTCATCGTGCTTTTTGTGTTTTCGCTGATCCGCGGGGCTGGAGTGGACATTACGGCGGTGTTGGGTGCCGCAGGCGTGGTCGGTGTGGCGGTCGGCTTCGCCTCGCAGACCAGCCTTGCTAATCTGATCAGCGGACTGTTCCTCGTGCTGGAGCGCCCGTTCAAGGCGGGGGACTGGATTGAGGTGGACGGGTCATCGGGGTATGTCCACAGCGTCGAGTTGCTTTCGACCTACATCCGCACGTTCGACAACCGCATGGTGCGCATCCCGAACGAGATGTTGGCCAAATCAAAATTGATCAATAACACCTATTATCCGATCCGGCGGCTCGACCTCAATATCGCCGTCGCATACAAGGAGGATGCGGGGCGTGTGATGCAGATCCTCCGCGAGGTGGTGATCGCGAA
>JALHET010000486.1 GCA_022839525.1 Lentisphaerota bacterium | reverse complement strand
TTCACGCATGGCAAGAACGCAGACAACCGACTTCACGCGCCACGGGGCATGGCGGCTGGAATTTATTTTGCTGATCGCCTTGTTGACATCCGCCCTACTGGGGGGAGGCGTGCTTATCTTTCTCAAAGTGCAGCACGATAAGCGTGCCCATCTTGCCGCCACCGAAACCGTGTTGCAGGAAGGCGAGTCCCTGCTGAACACCCTCTGCGAACTGGGGCTTGCCTGTTCCACGAACCCGACCCCCAGCGAGTGGCGGCGCTTTTCAACCATCGTTGACAGCGCCTTCTCGGTACGTCAGGATGTGCAATCCGTTTCGGTTTCGCGCAACGGCGTCACGCTTTTCCACCGCCAGGCGGGCGGCCTGCGTCTGCCGCCTAACCCGCCCATGCCGGTTGAGCCGACCACAAACCAGATCGCCGAAACGGAAATGTCGCAGGGCTCGATTGAGGTCGGTGGCGTTCGGCAGCCGGTTTTCGTCATTTCGCGCACCAGTCTTCTGAGAGACGGCAGCAAAGTGGTTACCGAGGCCACCTTCAAACGCGAAGCCGTGGGAAACGCGGAGTTCACCGCACGCTCGCTCGTCTCTTCCCTTTTTGCTTTCTCGATCACCGTACTGGTGCTTTCCTTCACCGCCTGCGCCTTAGCGCTCACCATCGCCGTCACACGCGACCGGCGACGCGAACAGCGGGCCCGCCAGGAAGAGCATCTGGCCTTCTCCGGTGTGCTTGCCAACGGGATTCTCCATGATTTCCGCAACCCCATGTCCTCTGTCCGGCTCGACGCCCAAATGCTTGTCAAAGAAATGAAACGCGGGGACGGCTTCCGTCCTGAGCGTGTGAGCGACCTCTCCGAACGCATCGCCCGCACCATGGATCGGATGGACAAGGTCTTCAAGGAATTCCTTTTCCTCGCCAAACCTGCCGATGAGCAGCCAGAAGGCGTAGATCTGGAACACATCGTGAAAGAGTGCGCCGACACGCTTGCCCCGCGTTCCGAACAGGCCGGGGTCACCGTCAAAATCAGTTGCCTGGACAGCCTGCCGCCGGTTGCGGCCTTCCCCTTCGCCTTGCGTCGCGCGCTTCTGAATGTCCTGATGAACGCGGTGCAGTTCGCCCCAAAAGGCAGCGAAATCACTGTCACCCTCGCTCATCGCGGTCACCACGTCGTCACGGACGTACTCGACCGCGGCCCCGGCATCCCCCCCGAAAAACGCCAAACCGTCTTCGACATGTTTGTCACCGGCCGCCCCGAAGGCACAGGGCTGGGACTTTTTCTCGCCCGCACCGCCATCCGGCGCTGCAACGGCGATATCCAAGCGCTCCCGCGTGAAGGCGGCGGCACAGACATCCGCATCACGCTTCCCTCTGTTACAATCACGGGCGTCAGGCCGGACGCCCCTCCACCCCCTACCCCTACACCACCATGAAACCAACCCCCAAC
>JALHET010000485.1 GCA_022839525.1 Lentisphaerota bacterium | reverse complement strand
ATATCCACAAGGCACTGGCGCAGATGATCCAAGTTGCCGTAAGGCAGCTCGCCGCCGTCCCCGCGCTCAGGATCCTCGGCCAAGCCGCCCAGTTTGAGCTCCGCGAAGTACAGTGCCGGCAACGCGAACACAGACTCCGACGGTTCTGACATGAAGCGGTGAAACTGTATCGGATCCTTGGTGCTGGCGACCAGAGGATTGACGGGGCAAATCTCCTGGTAGAGGTACAGCCCGGCAGCACAGGCCGCAGGAGGGGTCTCCTTCTTAAGTTCGGCGACGCGGCCGTCATGGGTCACAAGGTAGAGGGAGCCTAACGCCGAAACCGGCACATGCTCGGCCACGCGGTAGACGGAGATGTAGACCGAACGCTTGGGGGTTCCATCCGCGTGCGGAACACAGCGCTTCAGCCCCTCGCCGATACGGAAAAAAGGGTCGCGGAAGGCGGGATCGATCTCCACGAACATGGCCTGCCCGTGCGCTTTCTTCATCGCGCCGACGGCGTAGTAAGAACCGAATGCTTCCGGATCAAGCATCGAGGCAATCAACGCCTCGGGAACCAAAGACAGATACAGATGTGTGTCCATAATGTCACCTCCGTGCTTATTTGTGCGTGCAACCGTAATGAGCGCGCCAACATGTCTGTTGTACCACAAACCCGGCGGGCGCGCCACACCTTTACATCAGAAACACATGTCCGGCCGGCTGCGGAAAAATCAGGGGCACCGTAAAACCGGTGTGCCCTTTATTTGATGACGTTCACGAGTGAAAGCGCCGCAATGACCGGCGCGAACAGGGAACTGACCAGCGACATGACCGTGATGAGCGTGTTGATGGAAGGCCCTGCCGTATCTTTGAACGGGTCACCCACGGTATCCCCAACCACGGCGGCTTTGTGGGCGTCCGACCCTGACCCGCCATGATGCCCAGCCTCGATGAACTTTTTTCCGTTGTCCCAGAGTCCCCCCGCATTAGACATGAACATGGCGAAGATAACGCCCGTGAAGATGGACCCGCCGAGGAAGCCGCCCAAGGCGTCGGTTCCAAGCAGCAGGCCGACGGCCAACGGGACAATGACGGCGATGACGGCAGGCAGGATCAGCGACGACAACGCTCCTGCGGAGGCGATCGACACGCAACGCGCATAGTCCGGGATTTCGCTGCCACTCAGGATTCCCGGTTTGGTGCGGAACTGCGCGCGGATCTCTTCGATCATGAGGAAGGCGTTCTTCGTCACCGCAAGCATCAGGAGCGCGGAGAAAACCGGCGGGCAGGTTGCCCCGAGCAACACCCCGCCAAGAACCACGGGGGACTGGAGGTCCATCTTCAGCGGTATTCCCAAGCCTTGGAGAACTTCGCCATACGCCGCAAAGAGCGCGAGCACCGTGAGCGCCGCGGCGCTGATCGCGAACCCCTTGGTGATGGCCTTTGCCGTGTTCCCGGCCGA
>JALHET010000484.1 GCA_022839525.1 Lentisphaerota bacterium | reverse complement strand
AATACGAATGTGTTCGGCGCGACCTGGATGCGCGATCCGTACGACTGGTACGACCGCGACGGCAACGGTAACGCGCACGACGATGATTACTACTACAGTGTGTTCGGCGAGAACGGCGCGGGAACGATGCCCGATCTGAACTGGAAGGGCGCGAGGACGGCTATTACGGACGAAGTCGAGTCTATCATGCGATTCTGGATCGACAATGCCGGCGTAGACGGCTACCGCTGCGACGCAGCGCGCTACCTCGTCGAAAACGGGCCGGGACAGCAGGCCGATCAGGACTTGACCCACGAAATTTGGCAGAACCTCCGCAGCCGGCTTTCGGCTTATGCTCCCGGCGCGGTGCTGATCGCCGAGTCCCCGACCGAAACCTATTCTGCTATGAAGAAGTACTACGGTTCGAGCGATACGCCCGAATTCCATTCGGCGTTCCATTTCAAGTATTCGTACACGCTGATGGATACGGTAAAGAACGGCTGGAAGCAGGGAAATTTCTGGCCTGACCTGTTTGCAATACAGGGCGGTTTGCCGCCGCTCGCAGTCGATACCCTGTTCCTGACCAACCACGACTCGTTCACCGGCAGCCGCGTCGCGACCCAGCTCGGCGGGGACCAGTCGAAAATCAAGCTTGCCGGAAGCCTCTATATTACGCTTTCCGGAAATACCGCTACCTATTACGGCGAGGAATACGGCATGCAGAATACGGCGGGACAGAGCGGCGATACAGCAATCCGCGGTCCGATGGACTGGAATGCAATCGCTGCGCAAAAAGCGGACGCCGGCTCCGTGCTCAACCATTACCGTGCCCTGTACGCGCTCAGAAATACGTACGACGCCCTCAGGGGCGGCATTTCCTACGTTGCCGACAGCAACGGGCAGTCGGGCTGGAGCGGGTATTCGAGCGGCGGCAACCACATAGCCTTCGTCCGGGAGTACTACGGCGAAAAAATCCTGGTCGTACACAACCTGTCGTCTTCCCCGATGAACATTCGGGTGAACCTCGCATCCACCCAGCTCGCTTTCGACGCCACCATGAGCGTTACTCCTCTGATGGGCGGCGGCTCGTATCCCGACCTGTCGGCGGCGAACCGCTCGTACTACGACGTCGGACAGCTCGGCGGCTATTGCACCAGGATTCTGTATCTCGGCGTGGTTCCCTCCCGCTATAACGGTCTGACCTACGACTCGGCGCGGACGGCTCCCTGGAGCGGTGAAAGCGGACAGCACTGGACCGCAGCCTGGTTTCGCGGCACGCCGAACAACTGGGGCACGACGGCGATGACCCAGAATGCCGATAAAACCTGGACAACGACGCAGACGTTCGGTTCCGGTAATCCCCGCTTCAAGATTTCCCGCTATCAGGACTGGAGCGAGGCGTATCCTTCGGCTGACTTTCCGGTTCCCGGCGCGGGAACCTACGTGATAGTCTTCAATGACCAAA
>JALHET010000080.1 GCA_022839525.1 Lentisphaerota bacterium | reverse complement strand
CCTGTTCGATACGGACGGTTCCCCCCCCCTGCCGCGCTTCGCTTCACAAACCGGCTGGAAAGCGCTGAACGCCGTGCGTAACCGCCGTATTTACACCGTACCCGATCTCAACACCGTCAGCCGTCCAGGCCCTCGCGTACTGGAGGGACTCGCGCAACTGAAACAGGTGTTCGCGCACGACGCGCTCTGGACTTCCCGCACCCATAAACTCACGCACAAATGAATTGACGCGCTTTTCTCATGCTAAACTCACGCCAAACCCTTTATCTGGTGATCCCCATTCCGTTCCTGCTGGCACTCTGTTTGCTGGCGGGCTCGTCGGGGTTCGGCTTGCCGGACACCGCGACGGCCACAGGCCGCGCCCTGCTGGAACTGAGGCTCAGCCGACTGCTGACCGGTTTCGTCGTGGGGGCGGCGCTTTCGTGTTCAGGCTGTGCCCTGCAGGCCGTGTTGCGCAACGCGCTCGCAGAGCCCTATGTGCTCGGCGTCAGCAGCGGCGGCTCGCTCGGCGCAACGCTTGTGATCGCCACCGGACTCTCGTCGTTGACTCCCCTTGCCCTGCCTGCAGGCGCATTCCTCATCGCCGCAGCCACCCTTTTGCTCGTCTGCCTTCTCGCAAACCGCACGAGCGGTTACATACCTAACACGCTCATTCTAACCGGTGTGGTCACCGGCTCCACCCTTTCCAGCCTGCAGATACTACTGCTCTCGCTTGCCAAAACACGCGCCGTACACAGCATCACCTGGTGGCTGCTGGGCAACCTCCAAGCCACCTCATGGCCGCTCCTCACGGGCGTGGCACTTCTGGTCGCACTGGCGATCAGCATGCTTTGCTATGAGGCCAACGCCTTGGATGCCCTGCTGCTCGGACACGAAACCGCATACAACCTTGGCGTGCGTACACGCGTCGCGGTACCCAGTATCCTGACTGCCGCCACGCTTGCCGCTGCTGCGGCGGTGGCGGTTTCCGGAATCATCGGTTTTGTCGGCCTGATCGTGCCGCACGCGCTGCGCCGCCTCATTGGCGCGAACCACCGTACCCTGTTACCCTGCGCCGCCCTTTTCGGGGGTACCTTTCTGGTGCTGTGCGACACGCTCGCCCGTACGCTTTTTGCCCCGCATGAGATTCCTGTCGGCGTGATCACCGCGCTCTCCGGCGGCCCGTTTTTCCTTTATTTGTTGACACGCAAGGGAGGGTTCCCGCTCACATGATCCGCCTTGACCATATCACCGCCGCTTACCGCACCGAGACCGTGTTAAACGATGTCTCGTTGCATGTCACACGCGGGGAATGGGTGGCCCTGGTCGGGCCGAACGGCGCGGGAAAGTCCTCGCTGCTCCGGGTGATCACCGGACAGCTTCCCGCGCAAGGTTCCGTGCAGGTTGCAGGCACAGGGATTGCACGTCTTTCCCCCCGTAACCGCGCACGGCTGCTCGCCGTTGTGCCTCAAGAAACCACACGCGATATCCCGTTCACGGCCCACGCTTTCGTGTCACTCGGCCGAACCGCCCTGTTGCCGCGCTTTGGCGGTCCATCGGACGAGGACTGCAAAGCTGTCCAAGAGGCGATGAACCTCACTGAAACATGGCACTTGCGGCAACGTCCCCTGTCCGAAATGAGCGGCGGTGAACGTCAGCGGCTCGCGCTGGCTATGGCGCTGGCCAGCCGTCCTGAAATCATCTTGCTGGACGAGCCCACCTCGCATTTGGATTTGCGCCACCGTGCCGAGCTGATGCGGTTGTTGATACGCCTCAACCGCGAGCGGCAAACCACCATCCTCATGGTCGTCCACGACCTCACGCTCGCGAGTCAGTTTTTCCCCCGTATCGTTCTGCTAAGCGAAGGCCGCAAGCGTGCGGACGGGGCGCCGTCCGACGTCCTGCGTCCCGATATTTTGGAGGCCTCCTACCACTGCCCCGTACATGTTATCCCACTTCCCGGAGCGGGTGCGACCTGTGTCCTGCCCTGTTCTGGCCGGTGATCCAAACACATGATCAAAATACACCATATTTTGTGGTTGAGTTCCGTTCCAAGTCCATATATAGTAATGTCCGTTAATTTGAAGGGGCTTGAATTCACCTTTTAACGTGAGGACTTTTAATGACTGATTTTGTGCAACCCGATTTGGTTCTCCGTATCCGTAAGCGCGACGGGCGGGCAGAGACCTTCGATTCCAAAAAAATTGTTGTTGCCATCCAAAAGGCGGGCGAGGCGACCGGTGAATTCGGGGTGGAAGAGGCCAACAAGTTAACCGTCAAGGTAATGGCACTCATTCACTCCTTGAGAGACACGCTGGACCTCACCGTCGAAAACGTTCAGGACATCGTCGAGGAAGTCCTGTTGGCCTCGACGCACCGCCGCACCGCCAAGGCGTACATCATCTACCGCGAACAGCATGCGCGAATCCGCGAGATGGTGCGCAAAGCCGACGTGGACTTGATCGACAGCTATCTGGGTAAGTCGGATTGGCGTGTGCGCGAAAACTCGAATATGGCTTACTCGCTCCAGGGGCTGAACAACTACATTTCAAGCGAGGTCAGCAAAGTCTATTGGCTCAACAAGATCTATCCCGCCGAAGTGCGCGAAGCCCATGACAACGGCGCGTTGCACCTCCACGACCTGGGGCTGCTCAGCGTCTACTGCGTGGGATGGGATCTTCAGGACCTCTTGCAGAACGGGTTTAAAGGCGTAGCGGGAAAAGCCGAAAGCTTGCCCGCCAAACATTTCCGCACGGCCCTGGGGCAAATCGTGAACTTCTTCTACACGCTTCAGGGCGAGGCTGCGGGCGCCCAGGTATTCTCCAATTTCGACACGTTGCTCGCGCCGTTCGTACGGTATGACCGGCTGAGCCAGAAAGACGTCAAGCAGGCACTGCAAGAGTTCATCTTCAACGTGAACGTGCCCACGCGCGTCGGGT
This sequence comes from Lentisphaerota bacterium, assembly GCA_022839525.1. Next base: position 5,150 of record JALHET010000080.1, on the reverse strand, counting down.
TCCAGACGCCCTTCACCAACCTGACCATGGACCTGTCCGCGCCCGTCTCGCTCGCCAATCAGAACGTGATCATCGGCGGCCAACCGATGCCCGAAACTTACGCGGATTTCCAGGCCGAGATGGACATGATCAACAACGCCTTCCTCGAGGTGATGACCCAAGGCGACGCGAAAGGCCGCGTATTCACGTTCCCCATACCGACTTACAACATTTCAAAGGAATTCGATTGGGAGCGCCCCGGGCTGGAAAAACTGTGGGAGGTCACCGCGAAATACGGGATTCCCTATTTCGCGAATTTCGTCAACTCGGACATGAGCCCGGACGACGCGCGTTCCATGTGTTGCCGTCTGCGCCTCGACAAGCGCGAACTGACCAAGCGAGGCGGGGGGCTCTTCGGCGCCAACCCGCAGACAGGCTCGATCGGCGTGGTCACGATCAACATGCCGCGCCTCGGATACCTCGCCAAGGACGAGGCTGATTTCCTGACCCGCCTGGACAGCCTGATGAGCATCGCGCGCAACAGCCTCGAGATTAAGCGCAAAGTGCTGGAACAGTTCACGGCGCAGAACCTTTATCCCTACACACGCTTCTATTTGCGGCAGGTTCACCAGCGTTTCGGCACGTACTGGCAAAACCACTTCTCGACCATCGGGCTCGTGGGATTAAATGAGGCATGCCTCAACCTGTTCGGCAAGGACATCGACACCGAAGAGGGCCGGCGGTTCGCGGTGCGGGTCATGGATTTCATGCGGGCACGCTTGACCGATTATCAGGAACAAACCGGGAACTTCTATAACCTTGAAGCCACGCCGGCCGAGGGCACGACATACCGTCTCGCCCGGCTCGACAAGAAACTCTACCCGGACATCATCGTGGCGGGAGGGGAGGGTGAGCCTTTCTATTCCAACTCGACGCAGCTCCCGGTCAACTACAGTGACGACATCGTGCGCGTGCTGGATTTGCAGGACGAGATTCAAACCAAGTATACGGGCAGCACGGTCGTACACACGTTCGTCGGCGAAGCGGTGAGCGATCCGATTGCGGTCAAAGCTTTTGTGCGGATGGTTTGCGGGAACTACCGCTTGCCCTATTTCACATTAACCCCGACGTTCAGCATCTGCGAAGACCACGGTTATCTGAACGGCGAGGTCTATACCTGCCCCCGTTGCGGAAAAAAGACGGAGGTGTATTCGCGCGTGGTGGGCTACATCCGTCCCATCCAGCAGTGGAACGCGGGCAAGCAGAACGAGTTCCACCGACGCAAGACCTACCGGGTGTGCGAGGCTGCCGCGCAATGAACCTCGCGGGTTTCGTGCCGCTCAGTTTGTGCGATTACCCTGGGCGTGTGGCGGCCGTTGTCTTTACGCAAGGATGCAATTTCCGCTGCCCGTTTTGCCACAATGGTCATCTGTTATCCCTTGTGCCCGATCCCGCCACCCGGGTCGATGAAGAACGGGTGCTGGCTGTTCTTGCGGAACGGAAGAACCGTTTGGACGGCGTAGTGGTGTCGGGCGGAGAACCAACCGTACAAGCCGACTTGCCGCACTTCCTGCGGCGGTTGAAAGCGCTGGGGCTGGCCGTCAAACTCGACACCAACGGCTCACAGCCTAACGTGTTACACGCATTGCTGGCAGAAAGCCTGCTGGATTATATCGCGATGGACATCAAAGCGCCATGGGATAAATACGCCGCGCTCGCAGGCATCGCCTGTGATGTGACCGCCGTACAGGCCAGTATGGAACTGATTGCCGCGTCGGGTTTGCCCCACATGTTCCGTACGACGCGCGTCGATCCGTTGCTCACCGCAGCGGATTACTCCGGACTCAAAACGCAGATTCCGAAGGCGAGCCCGCATGTGTGGCAACCGTTCCGAGCCGCGTTTAGCCGTGATCCAGCATTGCGTCCGGCATCAGCCATCAGCGACCGGGAACCCGCACAACCAGAAAGTTTGAAAGTTTGTGCTCGGGGAAGTTGCTGTTGACAGCCCCCCACCCCTCTGATACTATTTGCGCCCGTTATGGGACAGCAACATCGGAAACAATTGAAGCGTCAGCGTCGCGAAGCCCGCAATAAACGGGTGAAAGAACGTCTGCGCGCTGGGATGAAAAAATAATTTTTCGTCAGGGTGCGATGGCCGAGTGGTTAGGCAGAGGTCTGCAAAACCTCGAACAGCGGTTCAATTCCGCTTCGCACCTCCATGCTTGACATCCCGCCAGCCAGTGGTCTATCTAACATGAACCACTGGCTGGCGGGATGTTTTTTCAGCGTATTGCCGGACAGGTCTGACCTGTCCGGACGCATTTATTCAACCTATACTCGGCAGTTGGGCGCTCAGCGTTTTCTTCCCCGTTGCAAAACATCATTCTCCGCTTGAATTTTCAAATACCCTGTCCCTTAGTGCCTCCTCGCCGCTCACATCAGCTCGGCAAGGATCTCATCCAGACCTGAAAGCCGATAGCGTTGGCAGGCAACGCGGATCATGTTAATATCCGCATCAGGGTTGCGCCTGAGCAACTCAAGGATGTCGGCTTTGGACTTGAGCCCTCCCGCATAGAGTTTCAAGGCCACCAGTTGCGGCAAGGGAACAAGTTTCAGAGAGCTTCCCGGCCGCACGACCATGGTGGCACTACGGACGGCATCCTCGATCACTACCGGAAAACGTCCGCCAAAGCTCACGATCTGCAGCATTCCGAAGCTGCCGGAGACGGCGATGACTCCGCCAAGCGGGTCGGCACCGTCAGGCTCATGAAGTTCCGCCGTAAAACCTCTCTCATGAAGCGTTTTAAGAACTTTCCGCAAGTCGGCAAGATCGGCATTGACACCAAGGTCCATGTCGCGGGTATGGCGGACATAATGGTAAGCGGCGAGCGCGACGGCGCCGATCACCACAGTATCAATCCGGTGCTGTTTGAGGATTTCGAATACCTGCTCGGCCGCATACAGGATGGGCACTGTCTCTTTCATGAATCACGTATCCTTACGCCTTGACAACAGGCTCCAGCCAGGAAAACTCCTCATTCAAGGAGAGCGCTTCCACAATGCGCGCCTCGATGGACATCCCGCGCAGGCGCGCCATTTCCCTCTCGAAAGATTTCCGGGCACTGGTGCTGGCAACAGGCCGAGGAAAACCCTCTGCCGGAGGTACGGAACGCTTCCGAACATTGTCTACCCGTTTCATGTTCCATATTGTGCCGAATGAGCAGTCGAATTGCAAGCGATGCGACCGGCATCTGAGCGCGGGAATCCGGCCTCTCAGCAATTCTAAATTTGGTCTCCACCTCTGGTCGGGACGGAGCCCGCCCCTCCAGTCCCTTCAAAAACCCTTTGTCGCTTTGGCTTTTCTGGGTCTTCTGTTCTGAAACGGATGCGGAACCGTGCCCATGGGCACGGATGCAAACGAACGGAGATGCCAAATTTAGAATTGCGGTTGACCAAGGCACCCGAGTGTAACAGTGTGTGATATGAAAACAGCAAAGGCGTTTCGAAAAGAGTACAAGGCACAAAAAAAAAACGCGCCCCATGCGGCTTGGGCCGCACGGGGCGTGGTGAGTGAAAACAGAAGGCAGAGCCGCTAACGGCGAACCGCCAGCGGCTCTGCGTCTCTTACATGTCCATGCCGCCCATGCCCGGGTTCGGCGCCGGAGCTTCCTTCTTCTCAGGAATCTCCGTGACCATGCACTCGGTGATCAGCAGCAGACCCGCGATCGACGCCGCATTCTGCAACGCGGTACGGGTCACCTTGGCTGGATCCAGCACGCCGTCCTTGACCAGATCCGTGTACTGACCGGTCGCTACGTTGTAGCCGTAGGCACCCTTGCCGTTCTTGACGTTCTCGACGATCAGCGCGGCTTCCAGACCGGCGTTCTCGACGAGCTGACGCAGCGGGGCTTCGAGAGCCTTGCGGATGATACTCACGCCGACCTTCTCGTCGCCGCAAACTTCCACCGCATCCAGCGCCTTCTGGCAGCGAATGAGCGCCACGCCACCGCCGGCGACGATGCCCTCTTCCACCGCGGCGCGGGTCGCGTGCAACGCGTCGTCCACGCGGTCCTTCTTCTCTTTCATCGCGGCTTCGGTCGCGGCGCCGACTTTGATGATCGCCACGCCGCCGGCCAGCTTCGCCAGACGCTCCTGGAGCTTCTCGCGGTCATAATCAGAGGTGGTTTCCTCAATCTGCCTCTTGATGAGCGCCACGCGTCCCTGAATGTCGCTGGTCTTGCCGCCGCCCTCGACGATCGTGGTGTTGTCCTTGTCGACCGTGACTTTCTTTGCGCGGCCGAGTTGACCGACCTCAACGTTCTCGAGCTTGATGCCGAGGTCTTCGCTGATCATCTGACCGCCGGTCAGGATCGCGATATCCTCGAGCATCGCCTTACGGCGGTCGCCGAAGCCCGGCGCCTTGACGGCGCAGACCTGAAGCGTGCCGCGCAGCTTGTTCACCACGAGCGTGGCCAGGGCTTCGCCCTCGACATCCTCGGCGATGATCATCAGCGGCTTACCGGATTTGGCGACATTCTGCAAGAGCGGCAGCATGTCGTTCAGGCTCGAGATCTTCTTCTCGAAGATCAGGATATAGGGATTCTCCAGAACGCACTCCATCTCTTCCGCGTTCGTCACGAAATACGGCGAGAGGTAGCCCTTGTCGAACTGCATGCCTTCCACGACATCCAGCGTGGTCTCAAGGGTCTTGGCCTCTTCCACGGTGATCGTGCCGTCTTTGCCGACCTTGTCCATCGCGTCAGAGATGATCTCGCCGATCTCATCTTCGCCGTTGGCGGAAATGGAGGCGACCTGTGCGATTTCGGAGGGATCCTTAACCTTCTTGGCCTGTTTCGCGATCGCGTCGACGACCGCCTTGGTCGCCTTTTCGATGCCGCGCTTGATCGCCATCGGGTTCGCGCCGGCGGTCACGTTCTTCAGGCCTTCGCGGTAGATCGCCTCGGCCAACAGGGTCGCGGTCGTGGTGCCGTCACCCGCCACGTCGCTGGTCTTGCTCGCGACTTCGCGCACCATCTGGGCGCCCATGTTTTCAAACGGGCAGGGCAGTTCGATCTCCTTGGCGACCGACACGCCATCCTTGGTGATGGCGGGCGAGCCGAACTTCTTGTCCAGGATCACGTTGCGGCCGGAGGGACCGAGGGTCGAAGCGA
>JALHET010000483.1 GCA_022839525.1 Lentisphaerota bacterium | reverse complement strand
AAGGGTGAGAAAGGGCGGGAAGATGAAAGACGTGAATAAACGGAAACTGTCCGTTGCGTTGGCCGCTGGGCGGATTGCCGCCGTGCGGCTGGCCAACCGTGGCGGTGATGTGATTGAAAATATCGGGTGGACGGATGAGGCTCGTGCGGCAAGTCTCGCCGTCAGGAAGCAAAAGGCTCTTTCTGATCGGCCGCCTACTGGTGCCCCGCCACAGGGCAAGTTCGGGGGAAGGGCTGGCAACATAAAAGGCCCGATTAACGGCGGTAGAACCGAGTCGGGTTCCGGGAGCATTAAGGGTGTCCGGTATGACCCCCGGAACGACCTCCCTAAAGGGAACCCCAACACGCCGTATGAGGGTAAAAGAATCGTCCTGTATGGACAAAAGTTTGTCGTCAAGAACGGCGTTCTTGAGCGGGTCACGGATGACGGCCCCGGCGGCTATGCGACAGACGGGGCGATTGGGATAAACCTTGGCGGCGGTTCTGGAATGGCTTCATCGTCGCCTATGATGCAAGACACGATGTTGAAGAAGTTGGACAAGGCGGGGGTGTTTGTCCCCGGATATTCAAAATGGAAGCCCAAGGATGACGGGAGAAGGTACTGAGTTTTGTGGCAAATTGTGTGTAAGTGTAGAAACGAGTTGTCATGTAGTGTTTAGGAGGTCTTATGGAACAGGTGAATGCTGGTGGCGTGACAGTTGAAGAACTGTTGGCTAAAGTCGCGGAGCTTTCTGACGCCCTGGCGTACGAGCGGGCGAAGAGTCAGGTTCTCGCGGAGCAGCTTGTCGCGGCTGAGGACGAGCGCGTGAAACAGGACCTTGAGTCGTTTGGCGACGTTGTCGGCGAAGAGGACAAAGAGGTTTGGACGGACGCGCTTGTGGCGAACCGCGAGAAGGCCATTGCGGCGTTGACGCGCATCCGCAACCGCAGTAAGGCGGCGGTTCCGGCTGCCGACGACAAGGCCGACAAGGCTGGTGAGGCCGTTGCGCCGGGTGCCGCGAGTGCCGCGCCGGACAAGGTTGCCCCTCGTCCGTTGCATAACCGTGCCGCCGTGCGTGTGCCCGGCGTTGCGGAAACGGCTTCGCCCGCCGCCGAGAGTGCGCGTGCTCGTTCCCGCGTGACCAAGATCGCGAACCGGGCTAAGGAGCTGCTGGGTGTTCGTGGCATGTCGTTTGACGCCGCGTGGCGTCAGGCTGAAAACGAAATCGTCGAGTAAACAGGGGGTGTATGATGCAGACGGACGTGAGAGAAGGTGGGTTCAGCGTTTTGGCGGGCGAGGATCTGACCTTCGAATTCGAACTGGTCGCCATCCTCTGATCGCTGTTTGAATAGCACCGCAACACGCAAAAAGGCTCCCGGGAAAATGCTTCCGGGAGCCTTTTTGCGTGAGCGTTCCTCAGCATGACAAACCCAATGGCCGGTCAGCGTTTTTTCTTGGGCTTGCGA
>JALHET010000482.1 GCA_022839525.1 Lentisphaerota bacterium | reverse complement strand
AACTGCGCCGCCGCCAGCTTCGGGTCGATGCGGCAGAAGAGCGGCAACAGGTAAGCCAGCGTTTTACCGGTGCCGGTCTCCGCGTTCAGATAAGCGTCCTTCCCCTCCAACAGCACGGGATACGCCACGGTTTGAATCGGGGTCGGCTCGGTGATTTTCTGTTTTGCCAACGACGCGATCAGGTCGGGACGCACATGAATGTCGGAAAAGGTCATAAAACGGTCTCGCAATTAAACAGGGTGCTTCTTGTGTGCGGGTGAGAAGTATGGCATGTTTTCCCCGCTTCTGCACGGACGAATTACGCCGTGTTCCACCTTGAACCTCCGTATCCGCTTTGTTATTTTACACCTGTTTGAACATTCAGGTGTTGGCCGTACAGGCGGCAAGGTGTGAAGATGAATGATGCGATTCCCCAGAGAGTTTGGCTGGAGATCAGCCTCGACACCCTGACCCGGAATTACCGCAAGATCGCCGACGCGGTCGCTCCCGCGGATGTGCTCACCGTGCTCAAAGCCAACGCTTACGGACTCGGCGTCTTGCCCATTGCACAGGCGCTTGCGAAAGCGGGCGCATCCGGCTTCGGCGTCGCCGAACCCCACGAAGCCCTCCAACTCTTGCCGCTCGGACGGCCCGTTCAGATACTCAGCAGCATCCTGCCGGACGAGATTGAGCCCATGGTCACCGCAGGCGTGATCCTGCCCGTAACTGATTTCACCACCGCCCAGCTCATCAGCGAAGCCGCCCAGCGGCTCGGCAGGATCGCCACAGTCCACCTCAAGCTTGACACGGGCATGGGCCGTCTCGGCATCCTTGCCAGCGACGCGCCCGACATCATCCGCAAGACCCGCACACTCCCAGGCCTGCACTGTGAAGGCGTCTTCTCGCACTTTCCCTTCGCCTATGAAACCGGCTCGGAGCTAACCAACCGCCAGATGGATCTTTTCTGCGATATCCTCGCCGACGTCGCACGCGACGGCATCACGTTCGCCAAACGCCATATCGCGAACAGCGACGCGATCAACAATTTTCCCCGCGCCTGCCAACCCCCGTTCAACGTCGTCCGCACCGGCATCAACCTTCATGGCTCGTTCGACTCTGCCGGAAAGCGCATCTTGCAGGTGAAGCCGGTGCTCACGCTCAAAACGCGCCTGACCGCCATCCGGACTCTGCCCGCGGGCACCGGCATCGGGTACGGCCACACCTACCGGCTCCACCGCCCGACCCGCGTGGGCACGGTCTCCGCCGGTTATGCGGACGGCCTTCCGCTCGCGCTCTCGAACCGCGGTTACGTGCTCATCCGCGGCATTCCCTGCCCCGTACTGGGGCGCCTCTCCATGGACTACACCACCGTCTCACTGGAAAGCGTCCCCGACGCCAGGATTGGCGATGAGGTGGTCTGTCTGGGCGGCGAAGGCATGCATGCCCTGACGGTCGAGGATTGGGCC
>JALHET010000481.1 GCA_022839525.1 Lentisphaerota bacterium | reverse complement strand
GTATGTCCCAGATACGGTAAAACGGCGGGACGCGGCTGGCCTTGATGCGCCCGCTTGCACAGTGGCCGGATATGGTGGACTTGCTGACTCCGATGAGTCGGGCGGCCTCTCCCGTTGTCAAATCGCTAATCTCCCTCCAGCGGCAGCGATGGCATTAGCTCTCGCACGGCATTGGCAATGGCCGTACCGCGCCCATAGAGCCCCAGGCCATACTCGTGCACCGTGCGCACCGTGATGTACCCCAGGTCCCGCTGCAGGCTCTGGCAGGCCTTGCGTACCCTCTCGATGCCGATTCCTGTGCGCTCCGCGATCTCGGCGTGGGTGCCCGGTCCGTGGTCGGCCACGTCCAGCACGACGGCTCGGGCGTCGGGCGAAAGGCAGCGGGCCTTGTGTTGCAGATCGTCAGTTACCATGAATTGGCCTCCCAATCTCCGCTCGCAAACACTCGCCAACAGGTCTTGCAGACGCGATGCGGTCGCCTTTTCGGGTCCGGTGGCTCGCTGAACGTCAGCATCTCGCAGTCGCTGATATGCCACAGCAGGCCACAGTAGCTCTTGTCCTGCGGCCAGTCCGCGGGGACCACGCGAGCGAGGTGCCAGAGAGCGCCTGGTTGGTCCCGGTAGGCAGTTACGTGTCTCACCTCATCACCCTCCAGGCGACGCCCACCAGCCACCCGGCAAGCCGCCAGCGCCATGTCCAGGAGCCCTGGAGCCGGGCGATGGCGGCGTAGTTGATGGCGTCGGCAAGCTCTTCGCGGGCCTCGCCGTGCGCGTCGATCTCCGTCTCCGTGCCATACACCCGGTGCCCGGCCTCCATGCGACCCTCGCAGACTATCTGCATGCGAGGGTCGATCCCGCATGCTCGCGCCGTCTCGTTGAGGGCAGTCAGCTTGGCGCCGAGGGCGCAAGCCTGCCGGATGGTGGTCTTGTCGTGGTGACTTGAGTTAACCATTTCGGTCACTCGCACCACCTCCCGACCATATTGGACGCGGCATTTGAGACAGTCTCGCCCGTTGCGAACTCGTCGGCTTCAGGCTTGCAGCGGGTCTCGATCTGCACGCTGCCGTCCTCCGTGCGCGTGAGCACGACCTCTGCGGCCTCGCGGCCATACTCCTCAACAGCGGCCCCGAGCACCTCGTCGATGGCGGCGTTTTCGGCCTGCAGTCGCTTGATCTCCGCTGCGGCTTTGGTGAGCAGTTCCTCGAGTCTGTCCAGGCGCCATGTCCCATATTGCGCGAGCTGCATGTTGCCTTCCGCGGCAGTCTGCTCGACGCCCCTGCGGTCGGTGTGGACGGCGTGGACCTCGTGTCGGAGGTCCTGGATCAGGCGATCAGTGTCGGTCACCCGTCATCCCTCCCGTTGCGCTTGCGCAATCCGTTGCTGATCGGCATATCTCCAGTTGCGTCGGCGAGCTTGCTCCACATCCCACACCGTGTATTTGTCGCCGC
>JALHET010000480.1 GCA_022839525.1 Lentisphaerota bacterium | reverse complement strand
AACAGCAAGCCGGCAGGGCGCGTGCCGTCGCCGATTGTGAGGGTTTTGCCGCTGTTGACGGTCAGGAGCGTGCCGCTGTTCACGCGCAGGGCGTACACGCTCGCGTCGTCGGTGGCCGTGTTGGCGGTCAGGTTGGCGATCGAGCCGGCGCCGCCGCCGAGCCCATCGGTGTAGCTGGCGGCCACAAAACCGTTCGTCCCGTAGGTCAGGAAATCGCCGGTGCTCCCGCTGTCGCGCCCCACGATTGAGGCACTGACCATGCCATTGCGGGTCGGTACGCCGCCGTTCACGAGCAGGCGCTCGGCGGTGCCCAGGTTCGCGGTCCCGTTCGTCGGCGCGACGATCAGCACGCCGTTACCGGCGCGCGCGAGGACGCTCTCAGGCGCGGCGGAGGCGCTGCCGAGCGTCAGCGTGAGGCTCGTGTTCTCGCCTTTCGCGAGGCCGAGGGTTGCGGCGCCGCCGTAGGCGAAGGTGGCGTCCGTGTTGCCGGAGGCTGCCGTGAGGGCGACATCCTGGCCGCTGCCCGCGGGAGCGAGATCGAGCCGGCCGCCGTTCACGGCCGCGCTGCCGGTACCCAAGGGCGCGCCGCCGGTCGCGGACGAGAAGAGGGTGCCGCTGTCTATCGTCGCCGGCCCCGCCAGGGTTCCGGGGGCTTCGGCGGTGAGATCCAACTGCCCGGGGCCGCGCTTGGTCAGCCCGCCCGTGCCGTTCAGCGGAACGGCGAGCACGGCCCGGGTGGCGCTGGCGTCGCGGATGCCGACCGTGACGGTTGCGGGAGAGGCGTTGTTGTCAAGGGTGATGGCGGTGTTGGTAATGGTGTGACGGCCGTTGGCGAAGAGGATGCCGCCGAGCGTCAGCCCCGGGACGTTCTGATTCACGGTCGCGGCGGTGCCGTTGATGAAGGACGCCACCGAACCCGCGCCCGAGGGGACAATCCCGCCCACCCAGTTGGCGGTGTTGCTCCAGTCGCCTGAGGCGATGTTGTTCCACGCGCCTGAATCGGCGCGCGCCCCGGCAGCGCCGAGCAGCACGGCGGAACCGCAGCAAAGAACGTTTAAAACTCCGGTAACACGCACGGTTTTATTTTTCATTTTCCACTCCTTATCCAAACACTTGTCCATCACCAGCCTTGCCAAAAAACTACAGGGACAGTATGACGCAAAAAGGGGAAGCGCGTCAACCGGCAAGTGATACTTTTATTGCGGTGTGACTTTTACCGTAATCGGTGAGTGACAGGGGGGGAAGAGTCATCGTGCACGGGTCCGTTCACGTCTCCAAATCGGTATCGCTATCGGGTTCGAAACCGGCTGCCGCGTCCACGAAGCGGTTCGCGGTGACGGGTGTAAAGGTGGCGGCGATCCCGATCCCGATGGCGATAGCGACGGCGCCGCAATGGAACCCTGAAACGCATGATCCTCGCATACCCCTGTCACTAACCCATTACACTTTT
>JALHET010000479.1:1512-2948 GCA_022839525.1 Lentisphaerota bacterium | reverse complement strand
TGTGGAACGGCTTGATATCCGGTTCGACTACAAAGCGGTAATCGATGAAGGAATTTTTTGTCCGTTGAATGACCGTCTCGCCCTTTGATTCGTCCCAGCCCATGGTGACTTTGTAGCCCTGATTGAAGACTTGGCGGTCCTGGCGGAATTCGCGGAGCTGGCGGCCGATTTCGTAGGTGCAGGCGTCGCGGATGGCCTTGAAGGAGTTCATGTTTTTGATTTCGGAGATGGGGGTGCTCCAGTGCTTGCCGTTTTCGGTGATGCGGAGGTTGACGTTGGCGTCGCAGCGCATGGAGCCTTCTTCGAGGTTTCCGTCCGTTACGCCGATGTAACGGAGTATTTCGCGAACGGTCTGCATGAACAGCGAAGCTTCCTCGGGGCTCGACATGTCGGGTTTGGTGACGATTTCGATGAGGGGAACGCCGGAGCGGTTGTAGTCGATGTAGCTGTGCGCGCCTTCGATGTGGAGGCTCTTGCCGACGTCCTCTTCGAGGTGGATGCGCTCGATGCGGACTTTTTTAAGGCGGGGACTTTCGTCGGAGCGCGCCAGATTGATCATGACGTGGCCGTCGGAGCACAGCGGCAGGTCGTTCTGGGTGACCTGGTAGCCCTTGACGAGGTCCGGGTAAAAATAGTGCTTGCGGTCGAATTTGGTGAAGCGCGCGATCTTGCAGTCGAGCGCAAGACCGGCAACGGTGCCGAACTCGACGTACTCTTTGCCGACGACCGGCATGGCGCCGGGAAGCCCGAGGCACACGGGGCAGACGCGGGTGTTGGGCATGCCGCCGTAGCGGTTTTCGCACGAGCAGAAGGCTTTCGATTTGGTCAGGAGTTCGCAGTGGATTTCGCTGCCGATGATAACTTCGTAGGTCAGATCGCCGTCGGTATGGACGGCCGCGCCGGGATTGAATGTCTGTATGTGGTTCATCTTGATGTCGCTCATCTGGATGCCTCCCAGGCCTTGGCGGCTTTAAGGATTTTTTCTTCGGCGAAGTGCGCGCCGCAGATCTGGATGCCGACCGGAAGGCCGGTTTTGGTTTTTCCCATGGGAACGGAAAGGGACGGGATGCGCGCAAGGTTGACGAAGGTCGTGTAGAGGTCCGAAAGGTACATTGCAAGCGGATCGTCGACTTTCTGGCCCAGTTTGAAGGCCGTGGTCGGGCTTGTGGGGCACAGGATAAAATCGTACTTGGAAAGGATGTCGCCGATGTCTTTCTGGATGCGGGCGCGGACGCTCATGCCTTTTTTGTAGGTGTCGCCGGAAAAATGGGTTGAAAGGACGTAGTTGCCGATGACGATGCGACGCTTGACTTCGGCGTTAAAGCCGTCGGAGCGGGTGGCGACGTAGAGTTCGTCGTATCCGGCGCCCGGATCTTTTCGCATGCCGTAGCGGATGCCGTCGAAGCGGGAAAGGTTGCTTGCGGCTTCGGCGAGGG
>JALHET010000479.1:0-1451 GCA_022839525.1 Lentisphaerota bacterium | reverse complement strand
GAAGACGGCACCGACTTCAGGATCGAGTCCTTCGGTTTGTGCGAACTGGGCCGGCAGGGCGATTTTAATGCCGTTGAGGTCGAGCGGTTCGAGAGTCGCGAGCGAGGAGAAGTCGAGCTCGGCGCTCGTGTCGTCGAGGCTGTCCTTGCCGGCCATGACTGAAAGGACGAGCGCAATGTCGTCGACCGTTCTGGCAAGAAGGCCTACCTGGTCCAGGGAGGAGCCGAATGCGACTACGCCCGAGCGGCTCAGGGTGCCGTAGGTGGGCTTGAGGCCGTAGATACCGCAATAGGAGGCCGGGAGGCGGACAGAGCCGCCGGTTTCGGTGCCGAGGGCAAAGGGAGCCTGGCCTCCGGCGACGACTGCCGCCGATCCGCCGGAGCTGCCGCCCGGGGTGAGGTCGCGGTCGACCGGATTGCGGGAGGGGCCGTAGGAGGAGTATTCGGTGGAGGATCCCATCGCGAACTCGTCCATGTTGGTGCGCCCGAGGGGTACGGCGCCGGCCTGGATGAGCCGGTCGGTAACCGTGGCGTTGTACGGAGCGACGTAGCCGCGGAGGATGCGGCTGCCGCAGGTGCATTCCTTGCCTTTGATCGAAATGTTGTCCTTGACGGCGAACGGAAGCCCTAGAAGGGGCCGTGAGTCGCCCTTTGCCCGCGCTTCGTCAGCAAGCCGGGCTTTGTCTTCCGCATCGGCATACATTTCGATATAGCCCATCAGGGGCTTGGTGGTCTTGTTGTCGGCTTCGTAAGCTTCCCTGTATGCGCGGACAATGTCCACGCTGGAAAGCGCGAGCGATTCCAGATTCTTTTTGAGCTCAACGAGGCTCATTTCGCATATATTCATGTCGTTCTTCCTTCCAGTGTAAGTTGGTTGCGTCGCAGCGCAGCACCTGGCCTGCGCAGGCCAGACCTACGCGTGGTTAAACCGTGCGCCGAGTTAAGCCGTGCGCGGACTCAGTTGTGCGCTAGCTCAGCCGTGCGCGGCATGTTACAGGGCGGGTGCTCCAGCTAAGCGCGTACGACGCCGTGCAGGGGCACGCAAGGCTGGGTGCCTACGTAGCCCGTGCGCGGAGCTGGATGAGCCCTGCTATGCTCCGCCACCGAGCACCTTGGGCACGCGGAAATAGCCGTCCATAAACTCGTTCGTTATTTTACGCACCTCTGTCTGCTCCAAAGATGCCCGCACTTCGCCCGGACGGAGGTTTTCCACCGTTGTAGACGGATACGCATCGTAGGGATTCTCGTCGCCGGCATACTGCGAAAGTACGTCGAAATAATCGACGATCTGGCGCACCTGACCCGCAAGTATTTCGACATTGGTACTGTCAGGGGATAGCCGTGACAAATACAGCAGGTTTTCGAAGGTGGTCTGGTCGATGGCTTGTTTTTTTTCGTCCATATCTATAATCCTTTACCCGTTATCGACGCTGCATTTTCTGCCGGTCAGTC
>JALHET010000079.1 GCA_022839525.1 Lentisphaerota bacterium | reverse complement strand
GGCGAGGCGCAGCGCATCAAGCTGGCGGCGGAGCTGTCCAAACGTGCGACAGGCAAGACGCTTTACCTGTTGGACGAGCCCACGACCGGACTGCATTTCGCGGATGTGCACAAGTTGATGGAACTGTTGCTGCGCCTGCGCGAGTCGGGAAACACCGTTGTGGTGATAGAGCACAATCTCGACGTGATCAAATGTGCGGACCACATCATTGACCTCGGGCCGGGCGGCGGGGATGAGGGCGGGCATCTGGTGGTTGCGGGGCCGCCCGATAAAGTGGCGGCGTGCCCGGCCTCCTGCACCGGCCAGTTCCTGAAGCGGTGGTTTTGAGCGGCCGTTGCCAGAGGCGTGGCCTCGTTTCACAGATTGGCGTCCGGTCGGTTGCGATGAAAAAGTCCTGCCCGATACGTATGGAGGAACGGCCTCCGTGCCGTCCGCCTTGTGTGCCCTGCGGCGGACACAGAGGTCCGCCCTCCATAACACGCACAGGGGGACAGGGTGTCCGGCTCGCTGTCAGACGGCGGCCGGCGGCGTAACCGGCGGCACGGCAGGCGCGGGCGCGGAACTGTATTTCTCGTAACGGCGCCGCAGACGCAAGAAGACAATTCCGCAGACTGGCACAGAGAGGAGGTACAGGACGCCGATGACGCCGAGGGTCAGCCAGAACTGCGAGACCAGCATGCCGATCACGAACATCACGAAAAGCAGAACCGGCACCATGCGCTTGGCTGGAATGCGCAAGCATTTCGCTGAGATGGTGGGGCACCGGCAGGCCATCAGGATCCCGCAGAGGAACAGGATCGAACAGCCTACCCAAGGGGTTTGAAAGGCGGGCGAGTCGGTGTGGAGCTGCCAGATGGCGGGGGTCAGCACCAGTCCCGCGCCGCCAGGGGCGGGCAGACCCAAGAAGAAATGTTTCCAGTAAGGCTGGGTGGGGCCATCGTCGATCATGATGTTGAAACGCGCCAGCCGGAAGGCGCAGCACATGGCATAGAAAAGGGCCAGTGCCCAGAATACACCGCGGAAAGGGTAGGCCGAACAGCCGGGCACGACGTTCTCCATGATCCAGAAATAAACCAAGAGGGCGGGGGCCACACCGAAGCTCACAAAGTCCGCGAGCGAGTCGAGTTCGGCCCCGAATTTTGAGGTGGCCCGCAACATGCGGGCCACACGCCCGTCCACCCCGTCCAGCACGCAGGCAACGACGATCGCAATGACGGCGCTGCGCCAATGGCCTTGGCAACTGTAGCGGATCGAGGTGATGCCGCTGGCGGCGGCGATGAGGGTGACGAGATTCGGGATCATGGCGCGGATCGGGATCTCGCGCCTTTTTTGCGTTTTGCTTTTGCTTTTACTTTTGCGTTTGCGGAAACGGAACTTGCCCATGTTGGCACCTTGTTGTAAAGACGGTTCAGAGGCGGGCGATCGGCGTTTCGCCCGCGATCATGATTTGGCCGGCGCGCACGGCGGGCACGACGCCCGGAGGCAGGTAGACGTCCACGCGGCTGCCGAACCGGATCAGGCCGAAACGCTCGCCGAGTGCCAGAGTCTGGCCTTCACGCGCGAGGCAGAGAATGCGGCGTGCGACGAGGCCTGCGATTTGGACGAAAGCGAGTGTGTGCCCGCCCTCGGTCCGCATCAGGTAAAGGTGCCGTTCGTTGTCCTCGCTGGCTTTATCGAGCGAGGCGTTGAAAAATTTGCCGGGGATGTAGTGGGTCTTTATGATCGTGCCTGAGGCAGGCATCCGGTTGACATGGACGTTGAGGACGCTCATGAACACGCTCACGCGCCAGACCGTCGGGCTGTCCGGCAGCAAGACGGCGGGGATCGGGGTTTGCGTGAGAAGGCAGACAACCCCGTCGGCGGGGCTCACGACGGCGAGGGGGTCGGTTGGCGGCACCCGCTCGGGGTCGCGGAAAAAGAGGTAGACGCCAAAGGTCAGCAGAACGCCCGGCACCGCTAACGGCAACCAGAATGCGGCGAGAACTGCCGCCAGCAACGCCGAGAATAAGACAAACCGCCGGCCCTCCGGGTGCATGGGAGGGAAAAGGAAGCGTTTGCAAGATAGATCGAGCGTGCTCACGTCAGAAGGTTCCAAAAAAAATAAGTATGTCATGCTGCTGGAGGCAATGCAATCCTGGAAAAAAGGCATGGGGTCAGACGATGCGTCTGAGCAGACCGCGGGCGAGGGCGGCCAGTGCGGCGGTGTTGCCCGGAAGGCCGGCGAGCGCGTCAATGGCCTGTTGCGTGTGCTGGCCCGCCCAGTCGCGGGCCTCGGCCTCTGTCATGACATTGAGGCAAGAGAGCTCGGGTTTGGGATTGGATTGGGCCTCGCGGGCGTCGAGCAAGTCGTCGGTGATCTGGAAAGCGAAGCCGAGCCTGTCGGCGAAGGAGGAGAGTTGGGCAAGGGCATCTCCGTCGGCGCCAGCGGCAATGGCTCCCAAGCGGGCGGCGGCGCGGAAAAGGTCGGCGGTTTTGTGCTGGAACACGTAGTCGATGGTCTCGCGTGTCGGCGCGGCGGCGAAACGGATATCTTCGACCTGTCCCCCGATGACGCCGGCCGCGCCGGCGGCGGCGGCGAGTTCGCATACGAGGCGTGCGACGGTGCCGGGGGTTTTCTCCGGCGTTCGTGCAAGGGTCTCGAAGGCGAGGGTCTGGAGGGCGTCGCCGGCGAGGACGCCGACGGCTTCCCCGTATTTCGCGTGGACGGTCGGCTGGCCGCGGCGCAGGAGGTCGTTGTCCATGCACGGCAGGTCGTCGTGGACGAGCGTATAGGTGTGCAGCAGCTCGACGGCGCAGGCCGGGAGCATGACGTCGCCGGCGTGACCGCCCACGGCTTCGGCGGCGGCGAGGCAGAGGATCGGGCGCAGGCGTTTCCCGCCGGAGAGAACCGCGTGGCGCAGAGCCTCGGTGAGCGGTGTCGGCCGCGTGCCTGCGGCGGGCAGGCAGGCGAAAAGGTGTTCCTCGACAAGGCGTTTGCGTCTTTCGAGATATGCGTTCAGGTCAAAAGTCATGTGTTTAGTATAGTTGAACACGGGGGGAGGGGGCAAGCCGCCCGTGCGTCCTGCTGAAACCGGGAACCGAGATCGTAGAGCCCGCCAACGGTAACGCGGGCATCGCTTTGGCTTCGGCGGCGAGAGCGCAGAGTGCCGACCGTTCAACTCGTCGGCGGTTTGGCTTTCTCTCGCCTGCGATTTTTGATACAAAGACAGCACAAGGACGGGGATTTCTTGGAAAAAGCGAGAGTGAGATGAAACGATCGGTGAAGTTGGCGCTGGCGCTGGTGGGGCTATGCCTTGCCGCGGTTGTGGTCTATTTGGGCGTGCGCGACCGCCGTCCTGTGCTGGTGTGCCTGGGGGACAGCCTGACCTCGTGCGGCGGTCCGGGCGGGCGCTACAGCGATTGGCTGGCGGGCTTCATGCCGTACGTGAAGGTGATTGATGCGGGGATCAGCGGGGACACGCTGATAGGCGGCCGGGCGCGTTTCGAGCGCGATGTGTTGAAACCCGCGCCTGACGTGGTGCTGATCGCGCTCGGCGCGAATGATTTCTGGCGGAACGACCGACCGGTGGAGGAGATGGCGGCCGATCTGGAGGCGATGGTCGCCGGGGCGCGCGCCAAAAACATGCAGGTGGTGGTGGCGAGTTGTTTTGGCGACAGGCAGTTCTGGGAAGAGCTGTGCGTCGAGTTTGATCCCGGACGCTACGGGCTGGCGCGGAGCATTGCGCAGATGGAACGGTCGGTGTGTGACGCGCACGGCGCGTTTTACGTGCCCAATATGCAGGTGGACGTGAAGCCGAACCGGTTGCCGCCGTATTGGGATGAGACGGATCATCCGAGCCGTGAGGGGAACGAGCAGGTGGCGTTGCGCCTGTTGCCCGCGCTGCGGGTGGCGTTGGCGCGTGTCGCGCGCTGAACGGTTGCGGCCTGGCGTGCGGGTGTGCTACAGTACGAGGGTCACCACGGGAACAGGGGAAAGTCATGGCGGATTGGCGGAGCGAATTGAGCGGCATTTTGGACGGCAAAATCCGGTCTACGCGTGCGGAGCAGGAGAACGCTTGTTTCGAGGCCTTCCTCGATGCGGTGGCGATGCCGGCGCTGAGCGAGGTCGCGGAGGAGCTGAACAGCAAGCACGGGCGTGACGCGCAGGTGCGCCGCGCGCCGGCTTCGGTTGCCTTGAGTGTGCGTATGGGCGAGATGGAGGAGATCTCCTTCCGGGTGATGAAGAACTTTGTGCAAAACGGCATTTTGCCGCGGGCGGAAGTGCGCTTGAACCGTGGCCAGCGTTTTGTCAAATATGAGAGCATGTTCAAAGACGGCCCTCAAACGTATCCGATTTCCGAGGTCACGAAGGATGAGGTCATTGCCTGTTTCATCAAATATTACCGGATGATTATGGAGCAGAATCCGGCCGGCAATGCGGCGGAGTGAGTGCGGCCCGGGCAGCGGGCAGGTTCCGTTGCGGTTCGCGGCAAGGAAGGTTCCGTGAAGCGTGATCCGCAAACGGTGACAAGAGGATAGACAGTTCGTATGATGAAAATAGCGTTACCAAAAATCATTCAGGGTGGCATGGGTGTGGGGGTGTCCAGTTGGCGTTTGGCGCAGGCGGTCTCGCGGCTTGGCCAACTCGGCGTGGTCTCGGGAACCGGGCTGGACCAGGTTCTGGCCCGCCGGCTTCAGGAGGGCGATCTGGGCGGCGAGATCCGCCGCGCGCTGGCGCACTTCCCTTTCCCGCAGATGGCGCAGCGTATTCTGGACGCGCTGTTTGTCCCTGGGGGAAAGCCCCCGGAAGCGCCCTACAAGCCGTCTCAGAAACATGCGGTCAAAAACAGCCGTTGGCTCGACGAGTTGTGCATCGTGTCGAATTACGTCGAGGTCTTTCTGGCGCGTGAGGGGCACACCAATCCGGTGGGGATCAACTACCTCGAGAAAATCCAGCTGCCCCATTTGCCCTCCATGTACGGGGCGATGCTGGCGGGTGTGGCGGTGGTGATCGTGGGCGCGGGCATTCCGGTGGAGATGCCCCATGTGCTGGATGTTTTGGCGAAGCATCAGGCCGCGACCTATCCGGTCAAAGTCCATGGCGCGCAGCCCGACACCGAGTGCCACGCCGTGTTCGATCCTGCGGCCTATATTGAAGCCCCGGTGACGCTGCCGCCGTTGCGGCGCCCGGATTTCCTGCCGATCATCTCTTCGGACACCTTGGCCACGATGTTGCTGCGCAAAGCGGGCGGCAGCATCGAGGGGTTTGTCGTCGAGGGGCCGACGGCGGGTGGGCACAACGCGCCGCCGCGCGGACAGCAGCGCCTGTCGGAGGACGGGCAGCCGATCTACGGGCCGAGGGATGTTGTCAATCTTGAGGCGATGCGCAAAGTCGGGTTGCCGTTCTGGCTCGGCGGGGAGTACGGCTCGCCGGAAGGGGTGCGGAGGGCGCTGGACGCAGGCGCCGCAGGCGTGCAAGTCGGCACGGCCTTCGCACTCTGCGAGGAGTCGGGGCTGATGCCGGAGATCCGGCTGGCGCTGATCCGGAAGGCGTTGACCGGCAAAGGGAAAGCCTTTACGGATCCGCTGGCTTCGCCGACGGGTTTCCCGTTCAAGGTCGCGCAACTGGAAGGGACGCTTTCAGAGGCGTCGGTTTATGCGGAACGCCTCAGAACCTGCGAACTGGGCTTTCTGCGCGAGGCGTACCGCAAGGAGGACGGCACGGTCGGCTACCGGTGCCCTGCGGAAAACATAGACGCCTATCTGGCCAAAGGCGGGAAGCCCGAAGACACGGTCGGGCGCAAATGCATCTGCAGCGGGCTCTTTGCCAATATCGGCTTGGGGCAGGTGTTGCCTGACGGAACCCGGGAGCCGGGGATCGTCACGCTGGGCGACGATTTCGTCAACGTCGGGCGTTTCTGCACGCTGGAGAAACCCGACTACACGGCGGCCGACGTGATCCGCCTTCTGCTGGGCTAAGGCCGCTGTTCCGAGTTTGCCATTCCGCGTTGGGCATGGTAAGCCTCAGGAAAAGAAAAACCGCCGACCTTCGACAGGCAGGCGGTTTCCGAAAACGTATGGCGGGGTGGACGGGATTCGAACCCGCGACCACCGGATCGACAGTCCGGTGCGCTAACCAATTGCGCCACCACCCCACGAAAAAGTTCCAAAACTGTAACAAAGACGGCATACCCTGACAAGTGGCAAATCGAGATTTTTTTTTCGCGCCTCACTTGTCAAAGTAAATGCGACTGGGGTTGTCGCGTTCCCTTTGCCAAGGGGTCGTTTGCGCGGCGTGAAACTTTTCTAAAAACGCGCTTGCACCCGCGTCACGGTCTGTGATACTTTAACAATCCATTTATCGCAATTTAAGAAGGAATCGAATCCGATGCCGACGATCAACCAGTTAGTGCGCAAGGGCAGAAGCCCGTTGCGTAAGAAAAGCAAGTCGCCCGCGCTGAAGGGGTGTCCGCAGCGCCGCGGGGTTTGTCTTGTTGTGAAGACGCAGACGCCGAAGAAGCCGAATTCGGCGTTGCGCAAGGTTGCCCGTGTCCGTCTGACGACGGGGTATGAGGTGTCCGCGTATATTCCGGGCGAGGGCCACAATCTGCAGGAGCACAGCGTGGTGCTGGTGCGCGGCGGCCGCGTGAAGGACCTTCCCGGTGTCCGTTATCACATTGTCCGTGGTTGTCTCGACAGTTTGGGCGTGGCGGGCCGCAACCGCAGCCGTTCGAAGTACGGCATGAAACGTCAGAAGAAGGCGGAGAAATAAGCCATGGCAAGACGGCGTAGAGCAGTGAAGCGGGTTCAGACCGCTGATCCGAAGTTCAACAGCGAGCTGGTCGCCCGCGTGATCCGCGCACTGATGAAGAGCGGCAAGAAGACCACGGCCGAGCGCATCGTGTACGGCGCGATCGAAGAGCTGAAGGAGAAGACCGGCAAGGATCCGCTCGAGGTGCTGGACGTCGCGATCGCGAACATGAAGCCGAAAGTGGAAGTCAAATCCCGCCGCGTGGGCGGCACGACCTATCCGGTGCCGGTCGAGATCCGCCCGGCGCGCCAGCTGTCGCTGGCGCTCCGTTGGATGACGATGTACGCCAGCTCGCGCCGCGGCATGCCGATGCCGAAAGCGGTGGCGGCTGAGCTGATCGAGGCGTACGGGAATCAGGGGAACGTGATCAAGAAGCGCGACGACACGCACAAGATGGCTCAGGCCAACAAGGCTTTCGCGCATTATGCGTGGTAAAACGCTGCACATGAGATTTTTAAAAGCCATGCGGATGCCCGCATGGCTTTTTTTATTGCGGCCACACCGTGGCTCGCAATGACGAGTGTAAAAGCGCTGCTCGGCTTTTTCACGCGAAGGCGCGAAGACGCGAAGCTTGGAGGGCGAGTGTCCCCACGAGCCGCCTTTTGAGCAGGAGTTTTTCTACTTCGGCGTTGAGCATTCTTCACCCCTTGCATCTTACCCATTACTTCTTAATTCCGCCTTACCGCTATTCCGGGATGTCTGCTTCCGCAATGTGAGCGCTGGCGGCGTTCAGCGCGAGGCAGGTCTCGCGGGTGAGGGGCGTCGCGCCACCGTAAACGGTGGCCACAGAACGGGATAAGATGAGAAGACGGCCTTGGACGCATAGATCGAAATAGCGCCCGTTCGGCTTGAAAAGCGGCGGGAAGCCGTCGGGCTTCAGCAGGATGACGTCCCCGACGGGGGCGTCAAGAATGGCGGTGGCGATCTCGCGTTCGCCGGGCGAGATGAAGGGCGAGACGATGACGGTGCCTTGCGCGGCTTCCGTCAGTGTCTGCTCGCGCAAGGCCGCGATCTCGTCTGCGCTGGCTTTGCGGGAGACGCGGATCGCCAGCTTCTCGGGGCGGTCTAAGAGAAAGAGGTTGCCGTAGCCGTCCCAACGCTGATCGGGCGGCAACGCGGCATGTTGCAGACCGGTCACGGTGCGGAACAAGTCTGGGTGCGCCTCCTTGAGGCAGTAGCGGCGCGGGTTGTCTAGGATGTAGTGTCTGTAGGCGCGTAGCGAACCGCGACGCCAGACGACGCGGTCGTTGTAGCCGGGGTTCCAGAGCGTGAGGGCGGCGTCGCCGTGCCGTTTGCGTAGGGCGCTGG
>JALHET010000078.1 GCA_022839525.1 Lentisphaerota bacterium | reverse complement strand
GGGGGGCGCGGCGGTGCTCCAGGCCATGGAGCAGGGGGTGGACCTGCACGGCCTCTTTTCGACGCGGCTGTTCCTGAAATGAGTTTTTGCAGTTAGAACGGTTTTCCCGCTTTCATCCTTGGGGGTGTCGGGTAACAAACTGGCTATACAGGACAAGTCTTCAAGTGTATGCCAACGGTTGCGCGTGTTGCGCAGTCCGTGAAAAATGCGCTACTCAATGGGGGGGCGTTCTGATAAAATCATGGCCATGAAATTGAAGAAGTCTTCTATCGAGGCGGTTGAGGAAGAGGTGAAGGCGACCGGGGGCGGGGCGTTTATCTCGGAGCGTCTGCGTAATCCGGCGGAAGAGATCGCGGCGCAGAATGCGGGACGGGGCGATCAGATCGGCGGCATCTGCGCGATCATCGCGACCGTGCTGCTGGTGATCATCACCGGTTTGCTCTACGTCAACTGGGACGCGATCAAATCAGCCTGATGCCGGAAACGGAGGCCGGGTTGGTCACGACACTGCGCAGATGGCTCTGGCGTCTGCGGGGCATTTTCCTCTTGGCGCCCGCCGCAACCTCTCTGGCCGGGATATGTCTTTTTGTTTTTCTGGTCCAGCGGGTCGCCGGGGGCGTGGAGTTTGTTTACGGGTATTCATTCAGACAGGCGCTTGTCTCCTGCTTCGGCCTGAATTGGCCGCTCTTAAGCCAAGGTTTCTTTTGGCAGCCGCTCACCTACATGTTCTTGCACGACGGATGGGCGCACCTCGGGCTGAACATGCTGACCGTCCTGCTCTTCGGTTCCGGCCTGGAGGCCGAGATCGGCGGGCGCCGCTTCTGGCGGCTTTTTTTGTTGTGCGGCATCCTGGGGGGCGTCGGATGGCTGGCCGTGACCGCCTTGTTGCCGGTTCTGCCGCAGGTGGACGCGCTGACGCTGTGGGTGCCGGAAGCGTTGCGGGCGTGGCTGCATGTGGGCGCTCTGGCAGGCGGCACGCTTGAAACGGCGTCGTGCATAGGTGCGTCAGGCGGCGTGTTCGCCCTGATCGGCGCGTATGCGGCGTGCTTCCCCCAGCGGATGGTTTACGGGTTGTTCCTGTTCGTCATACCGTTCAAGCTGAAGGCCCGCTCGCTGGCGTGGCTGCTCGGCGTGCTGACGGTTGCGGAGGCCGTGTTTGTGCAGGCTCAAGTGGCGTATGCCGCGCATCTCGTGGGCGGCCTCGCGGGGTATATGTACGGGATGCGGTTACGGAAACTGGGTATAACGGATTGAACGGAAAAGGGGAACGATGGACGGTCATGAACTGATGCGCGATCCGCAGGTCATGGGGGCGGTGAAAGCGGCCCTCTCCGAAGATGTGGGGCCGGGCGATGCCACAACCCTCGCGCTGGTCGATCCCTCCGCCGTGGCGACTGGGAAAATCCTCGCGCGCGAGGCGTGCCGCGTGGCGGGCGCCTGCGTGGGGAAGAGTGTGCTGGAGTGCGTGGATCCGGGGCTTCAGGTCGCGGTTGTGGTGCCCGACGGGCGCGATGTGGAGGCGGGCGGCACGATCCTGGCCATCCGGGGGAAGGCCGCGTCGATCCTGACGGCAGAGCGCACGGCACTCAATTTCATGCAGCGCATGTGCGGCATCGCCACGCTGACGGGGCGGTTTGTGGACGCGGTGAAAGCGTACGGCACGCTGATCCTTGACACGCGCAAGACTACGCCGGGGCTGCGCGTGTTCGAGAAATATGCGGTCAGGTGCGGCGGCGGCGCGAACCACCGTTTCGGCCTGTATGACCGCGTGCTGATTAAGGACAACCACCGGCGGTTGTGGCTGGGGGGCGATCCGAACCGGTTGGATGTGGCGGTGGCGGCGGCACGTAAGGCGTTTCCCGCGCTGGCAGTCGAGGTCGAGGTTGAGAGCGTGGCCGAGTGCGTCAGCGCGTTGCGGGGGCGTCCCGAATGGATCATGCTCGACAACATGAGCTGCGAAATGATGCGCGAGTGCGTGGCGCTGTGCAAAGGGATTTCGATGACCGAGGCCTCGGGCGGCATCACGCTGGAGCGGGCGCGCGAGGTGGCGGCGACGGGAGTCGACGCGATCTCGCTCGGGTGCCTGACGCACTCGGCGCCGTCCGTTGACCTTTCGTTGGAATGGAACGCGGTGTAAACGTTATGCGCTGTATCGTGATAGATGTCGGCAACACGTCGACGGGCATCGGCCTGTATGACCGGGGTGTGATCTCGCGTGTCACGCATGTGCAGGGCGGAATTGTGAAGCGCCCCGCGGCGTGCGCTGCGGCGGTACGCAAGGCGATCCGCGGCGGGATCCACGGCGCGGTTCTCGGATCCGTTGTGCCGCGGGTCAATGCGGCGTGGCGTCGGCTTGTTCGCAACGAAACGGGTTACGCGCTGCTGGTGGTCAAGGCGGATCTGCCGATGGACGTGACCGTCGATTATCCCGCCCCGGAAACGATCGGCGCGGACCGGCTGGCGGGCGCCTGCGGCGGCGTGCGGCGTTACGGCGCGCCGCTGATCGTCGCGGATTTCGGCACGGCGCTGACCTTTGATGTGGTCACTCCGGACCGGCGTTATGTGGGAGGCGTGATCGCGCCCGGCCTGCCGCTGATGACCGACTACTTGTATGAGCGGACGGCACTGTTGCCGCGCGTGACACTGGAGGGTCGGTGTCCGAAGGTGGGACGCAGCACGCTGCAGGCGATGCGGATCGGCGCCCAGATCGGTTACCGGGGCATCATGCGCGAGATCGTGACCCACCTGCGGGCGGCGATGCGGTGCGAGTTCAAGCTGGTGGCGACGGGCGGATATGCGGGCTGGGCGCTCAAAGGCAGCGGCATGGGTTTTGTGGTCGACCCGTCGTTGACGCTGTTCGGCTTGGGGTGTATCTTTGAGAGCAATCTCGAACCTGAAGCCTGAAACCTTGAAACAGAATACGGGAATATTAGAATGAATCCGACACTGGTGATTTTGGCGGCGGGCATGGGTAGCCGGTACGGCGGTTTGAAACAGGTTGACCCGGTGGGGCCGTCCGGCGAAACGATCATGGACTATTCGGTGTTCGATGCGGTGCGCGCCGGATTCAACCGCGTGGTGTTCGTGATCCGTCGGGATTTCGAGGAGGTCTTCCGCGAGACCGTGGGAGCGAAATATGCCGGGACGGTCGAGGTGGGTTATGCGTTTCAGGCTCTGGACGATCTGCCCGCAGGGTTCACGGTGCCGGCCGGGCGGGCCAAGCCGTGGGGCACGGCGCACGCGATCCGTTCGGCGCGGCAGGTGGTCGAGGCGCCGTTTGCCGCGATCAATGCGGATGACTTCTATGGTCAGGATGCGTTCGCGCGGCTGGGGACGTTTCTCTCCGCGTCGCGGCCCGCCCCAAAACCACGCTTCGCTATGGTCGGCTACCGTCTGGATCAGACGCTTTCGGAACATGGCGGCGTGGCGCGCGGCATCTGCCGCGTGACGCCGGAGGGGATGCTGGAGACGGTGACTGAGATGACCAAGCTGGTGCGCGTGCCCGGCGGTGCGGAGAACCGCGAG
This sequence comes from Lentisphaerota bacterium, assembly GCA_022839525.1. The sequence continues at coordinate 4,589 of JALHET010000078.1, read as the reverse complement.
AGCCCCGGGCAGCCCATCGCGCTGACAGGGGCGGAGCGGGTGTCGATGAACCTGTGGGGCTTCACGCCCGCTTTGTTCGCGGCGTTGGAAGAACGTTTCCCCGCTTGGCTGGCGGCGCATGCGGCGGATCCGAAAGCCGAATGGTACATTCCGTTTGTCGTGGACGAATTGGTGGGCGAGGGCAAGGCGGAGGTCGAGGTGCTGCCGACGGAAAGCGCATGGTTCGGCGTGACCTACCGGGAGGATAAGCCGGTGGTCGTGGCGGCGGTGCAGGCGCTGGTGGCGAAAGGAGAGTATCCGCCGAAGCTGTGGTGAGAGAGGGGATGAGCGCCCAACGCTGAACGGTTAGGTGATCTATGCTTGAACGCGTGTCGAAGACGGCGGAGCGAATCGCCGACTGGTTCTATCCGCGCGCCTGTCCGGGGTGCGGGCGGATGTCTGACCGTCCCGGGCGGCATCTGTGTTGGGGTTGCCTTTTCCGCGTCGAGCTGTATACGCAAAGCCTGTGTGAGCGGTGCGGGTATTTTGCGGAGGGGCAGGTGCCCCACGGTTTCATCTGCGGCGCATGCAGGGACGCGACGCCAGCGTTTGACCGGGTTCGGGCAGCGGGACGTTTTGCGGGGGTTCTGCGCGAGCTGATCCACCAGTTCAAATATGGGCAGGCTCTCTGGTTGAGGCAGGATTTGGTCGATTTATTGCACGGGTGCCTGATGGCGCATTTCGCACCGGAAACTGTCGATGTGGTGATGCCGGTGCCGTTGTATCCGGTACGGGAACGCGAACGGTCCTATAATCAGGCTGCACTGTTGGCGCAGGGGTTGGCGCAACGCGTCGGGCGCCGGTATGACGCCCGGGCTCTTGTGCGCACACGCGCAACCGAGACCCAGACGCGGCTTGATGCGGCGCGGCGGCGAATGAACATGCTGGGGGCGTTCAGCGTGGCCCGCCCGGCATGGGTGACGCGCCGGACCGTTTTGCTGGTGGACGACGTGATGACGACCGGCGCGACGCTCAACGAATGCGCACGCGTACTGAAAAAGACTGGAGCCCGTGCGGTTTGGGCGGTGACCGTCGGGCGCGGGTGAGGAAGTTTTGGTTACAGGTTGCAGGTTACAAGTTATTCTATCCATAGAGCACACCGATTTCCGAAGATATGGATTCAACCTAGGAAAAGCAGTTGAAGATTATCCGCAAAGAACGTAAGGAACGCAGAGATGTAAGAAAACCGGTGGGTAAAGACGTTTCGTGGGTTTTTTCTTTGTGGTCTCGAGCGCAGAAGTTCAACTTGGCGCATCGCGGAACGGCAACGTCACGCGGAAAACGCTGCCCGCGCCGGGGCGGCTTTCCAGGGTGACCGTGCCGCCATGCGCCGAAATGATGATCTGGACGATGTTCAGGCCGAGCCCCAGCCCCTTTTCGGTTTCACGCGCCTGTTTACCGCGGAACAGGCGTTGCCAAACGAGGGTCTGTTCGGCTTCGGAGATGCCGATGCCCGTGTCGCGGACACACACGCGCACGGCGTCGGGGCCTGTTTCCAGCGTGAGGTCCACGCGGCCGCCGTTCGGGGTATATTTCAAGGCGTTGTCCATGAGGTTGGCGAAGGCGCGGGCGAGACGGTTCCGGTCCCCGTCGAACAGCACATCGCGGTCGCAGGCATTGACGTACGAGAGGGTCAGGCGTTTCTCCTCCGCAAGCAACGAGTAGAGGTCGACGATTTCGCCGAGGAGTTGGTTGAGGCGGAAGGGCTGGCGGTTGAGCCGGACGAACCCGCTCTCCATTTCGCGCGCGTCCATCAGGTTCTGGAGCTGAAGCTGGAGGCGGTCACAGTCCTCGATGATGTCCGCGAGCGTCTCGGTCAGTTCGGCGGGAAGGTGTTCGCGGTGCAGCGCCAGCTCCGATGCGCCGCGGATACGCGCGAGCGGCGTGCGGAAGTCATGCGCCACGTTCTCCATGGTCTCGCGCATGGCCCGGATGAGGTTGGCGTATTTCCCGGTCATGATCGTGAAAAGCTGCCCCAGCGTGTCGAGTTCCGCGATCAGGCTTCGGACCGGCGGCGCCCCGGTCTCAAAGGCCTGCGAACGGATGATGTCGGACATCGATTTTGTGATGCGGTGGATGGGGCGCAGGGTGATCAGCATCATGAAGATGCCCGAGGCGATCGAGAAGAAGGTGGAGAGGGCCGCATAGATCAGGAGGATGCGCACCAGCATGCTTTTCTGGTCCACCTCCAGAAACGAACCCTTGCCCACCTGAAGCACACGGCCGTCCGGGAGATGGGTGGTCTGGATCTGGACATGCCGTTTCAAGGGCCGGATGTAGTATTCGCTCAATCCCTCGCGGGGCAGATTTTCGTCGCCTTCCGCGAAGGCGCGCCAATCCGGAAGGTCGATCTTCTTCGGCCAGGTGATGGTGTATTCAACCAGCCCGCGGCGGTTGATCACGCGCACGATGAAGATGGTGGAGGGCGGATACCGTCCCATGGTCACCTGTTCGGCCAGCAGGTTGCCGTCGGTGTTCTGGGTGAGGAGTTCGACGAGTTCCTCGCTTTCGGCCAGGACATCCTCGCGGTCAAAGCCGCGGGCGGAGACGGTGATGACCCGGGTGATCAGGAAAAAGATCACGCCGGTACAGAGGGCATAGACGATCAGGTAGCCCATGCCGAGATACATCGCGAAGGAACGGAGACGGTTATTCCGTCGTGCGGAAAACATAGCCGATCCCCCTCATGGTCTGGATCCGCTTTACGCTGAATCCGGCATCCAGTTTCGTGCGCAGCCGGCAGACCAGAACATCCACAACGTTGGTTTGCGGGTCAAAGCTGTAATCCCAGATCCGTTCGAGGATCACCGTCTTGTTGAGGGGACGGTTGGCGTTACGCATCAGCAGTTCAAGGAGGGCGAACTCGCGCGGCTGCAGTTCGATCTTGCGATTCTCGCGCACGACGGTGCGCCGTAACAGATCGAGAGTCACCCCGCCGAGGCTGAGCGAAGTGGCGTCTTTACCGGATTGCGCCGGGCTCTGCATGCGCCGGGTGATCGCGTGCAGGCGCGCGATCAGCTCCGAAAACGAAAAGGGTTTGGTCATATAATCGTCGGCACCGATTTCCAGACCGGTCACGCGGTCCTCCACGGCGCTTTTGGCGCTGAGCACCAATACCGGGGTCGGGTCGCCTTTGTGGCGCATTTGCCGGAGCAAATCGATTCCGTTCCGTTCCGGCAGCATGATGTCGAGCACGACCGCGTCATATTGCGTACGCTGCCAGAGACGCAGCCCCTCGGTACCGGTCGAGGCCATGTCCACGGTATGGCCTTCCTGACTCAATCCCCGGCCGATGAAGGACTGGATCTTGTCGTCGTCTTCGATCACCAGTATTCGCATGGATCAGACTTTCCGCGCCGTGCGGCGCGAAAGGGGGTTACAGTGCACGGTGGCGGGCCAGCGGCCCGCTTTCCGCGTCAGAATCGAGATAGATGAAGTGCGCTTGGAGCACCGCGAGGATAATGAAGAGCGGCAGCAGCAGCTCCAGCCCCTCCTCCAGAGCGGTGGTCAGCGCATGCTGGCGATCCGTAAGGTGGATGCCGAAATCCTTGCGCAGCACCGAACTCATCCGGTCGAAAATCTGGATCAGGATCAGCGTGCCGCCGAAGAATCCGATCGTCCAGCACACCGGGTGCATCCGGAAGAGGCCTCGGAGCAGCCGCGGCAGAAAATAGAGCAGCGTGCCGCCGCACAGCGCGATGACCAGCACGAAGCAGAGCGCGACCAGAATCCGGTCCGGGAGCGGGTTGCGGGCGTTCAGCAAAAACTTCATCTTAAACGGTGTGCCGCGAGTGGCGCCGGGGAGCCCTGAAGGTGTGACGAGGAGCCTGTGCCAGTCGAGTTGGCGGCAGATGGCGAAGAAAGTCAACAGCGAAAAATTCGTCAGCCAGAAGGCGCGCCAGCGTCCGGGCCGCATTGGCGGCACCAGCCAGAAAAAGGCGATCTGGAGCCAGAACAGCGCGATCGTCGCGGCCTCCACCGGCGAGGCCCCATCCTGATCGAAGTGATTCGCGATCCAGTCGGGCGTGGCGGTCAAACCGATCACCGAAAGCGCGACAACACCTGTGATCCAGAACAGCGGCGCAGCCAACCAAGAGGCTTTGCTTTTTAGAAAAGGAAAAGAAGTCTCAGGTTTCATTTGTAAAGAGAGCATACAGAATGTTGAACGGTGAGACAAGCGCAGAGGGTAACCGGTTGGTGGCAGAGGGGTGAAGAACGCTCAACGTTCGACACCCAACGTTCAAGTTGTGGCAGGTAGGCAGGAGGAGTCGCCGAAACCTGCAATCCGCAACCCGCAACGTGTAACCTGTCCCCTTCAACCCGCAACCTGAAAAAAACGGTTGCGAACTTTCCGGAAAAAGGAGTATGTTTATCCCGATGATTGGCTGGAGTAATTGAACCGACAAGGACAACGCATGCGGAAAAGACCGGACCCCACAGACTGATTTGATTTTTGCGCTTACGCGCATTAACGCTTCATCTGAAACCACCAAGTTTAAGTTAGGAAGCGAGATGCACGGGGACGCGCCCGCTCGGGCGCGGCCTCTGTC
>JALHET010000478.1 GCA_022839525.1 Lentisphaerota bacterium | reverse complement strand
GCACGGAGATCTACAGCCGGATATCCATCCGCGTCCATGAGCGCCAGCGCGAAGAGCAGGAGAAGCTGAACCTGCTCCGCGCTGAAACGGCCGGCATCGCGATTCTTGAACCGGAGCAAGAGCAAGCGCTGGAGCAGACACTCGAAAACAAGCGCAAGGAAGAGACGGAGCTTGCCGCCACGTCAGCCGCCACCGGGAAGGCCATCGCCTGGCTCACCCTCATCGACGGACTGAAAAAAGAGATCGTCAGTCTGGCCGATGAGGCGGACAAACTACAGGGCGAGATAGAGGCGTTCAAACCAGATCGCGAAAACCTAGGACGCGCTTTGAGCGCCGCCACGCTGGACGGTGCCTACGCCACACTCACCGCCGCCCGCAAACAGCAGGCGGCTGACCAAGCCGCCTTGAAAACCGAGGAGGCGGCGCTGCCCAGACTGGAAACCTCTGCCAAGGAACAGGCCGAAGCCTTGCAGGCGGCTGAGCAGCAAACCGTCCAAACAAAAGAAGTGCTAAAAGCGGCCATGCCGACCTTGCAGAAAGTCCGCGCGCTGGATCAAAAACTGGGCGACCAGCAAAAAACTGTCGCGGATGGCGAAGCGGGCTGCAAAAGAGATACGGCTAAGATCGATGCGGATAAAAAAGCCCGGCTCGCGGAACAGACCAAACGATCCAAGGCGTGCGAGGCGCTGAAACGCGTGGACGACTTCCTCAAGGAACATGCGCAGGATGAAAAGCCGACCGTCTTGCTGCGCGAATACCGCGCCGAGAAGGACGCTCTGTTGCGTGAAATGGCGCTCCTGACTAGAATCGCAGAACTTGAAGAGTATCGGGCCAAACTGCAAGACGGCAAGCCCTGTCCGCTCTGCGGCGCGACTGAACACCCCTTCGCCGCAGGAAACATTCCACTCCCCGATGAAACCGAGCAGCGGATTGATGAGTTGTCTCGCCTGATCGACAAAATCGAGGATCTGATTGAGAAAAAGACAGAGATCGAAAAGCAGATTGCCGACATCGATAGCGAGGTCAAACGGCTGGATGCGGTCATCGAAACCCAAAGCACCGCTCTGGCCGAGAGGCTGGAACAACTGGAGGCCTTGCAAAAGGAATTCGCCGCCGCGAGCGCGGAGCGTCGATCGCTGTACGGCGACAAGCGTCCGGATGATGAAGAGCGCCGCATAAACCAAGCGGTTGCCGATGCCGAGAGCACCGAGAAGCAGGCCCGAGAACGGCATCATGAACACCAGCAAAAGTGGAACACCGCGAAGGATCGCGCTACATCTTTGAAGCGGCGCATCGAGCACCAAGAACCGGAACTTAAAAAACTTGAAACTGAATTTTCCGCTGCGCTCGCGCCTGTAGGATTTGCAGATGAAGAGCAGTTCTTGGCGGCCAGGCTTTCCGCTGAACGCAGAGCCGAGTTGACGGACACGGCCAAAGGCTTGGACGACCGTCAAACCGAG
>JALHET010000477.1 GCA_022839525.1 Lentisphaerota bacterium | reverse complement strand
GCGAATTGAGGCAAATGGCGAGGGGAAAACAAGTGCTCAACGACTTCCGTCGAAACAACACAATCAAATTCTTTGGGAGGATTTCCGAGTACTGGATCAGGCGGATCATACACGCCCACCTCATAAAATGCGATGCGAGGATATGCCTCTCTCGCCAACGCGCACCCGTTGCGGTCAGCGTCAGTACCTGCCACATCAAAACCCGCATCCTGTAACATGCCGCACAGGGCGCCATTTCCGCAGCCGACATCAAGCACCTTTTCAACGTCCAACCGCTTAAGAACCTTAAGCACACATGGCGCTACAAAACTGCATGAACACGGCGGCTTCGTGGATTTCCATCCATAATCTTTTTGCATTTTCCCCCTATCACTCGCGTCCCTAAAAACGCATTGACACAACGTAGAATGTCATTCCAGCATCACTGACGGCGGCACGTCTCCGCCATTCAAAATCCACGCATACGCCGCCTTCATTTGCTCCGCGATCGCCGGCCAGGTGTACTTCGCCTCTACTAATCGTCGCCCATTCTCGCCCATCGCGTGCCGCTCCTCATCGCTCAAGTTTATCGCCTCGCGCAACGCCGCCGCCAGCGGCTCTACACCGATATCGATCCACCAGCCGCAGCGGCCACATTCCGCTTTTACCCTCCTACTTGCCGCGACTGTGTCGCCGCAAGTGCCTTCCAGTTCCGACCAGGGGGCTCCCCTAGTCGTGATCACCGGCGCGCCTGCCGCCAGAGCTTCGGCCACAACAATGCCGAAATTCTCACTGTACGTCGGTAGCACAAAAACATCCGCGCGGCGATAAGCATTCCACTTCTCCTCATCGCCTAGATCTCCCAAGTAGGTGAAGTCGTCCTCGACGCCCAACTCCTTGATCCTCTTCTGCACTGCGTGTAGGTGCCCGCCATAATCCGGCCCAGCATATTCCACATGCCAATCAAGAAGTTCATTAGTGCGGGAGCTTATCCGCCCCGTGCCGTTTTGGTTTCCGTTTTTACACTCGTCATTGCGACCACTGCGTGGTTGCAATAAATGCCACGCTTCAACCAACTCCATCAGACCCTTTTTTGGATGAATCCGCGACAAAAACAGAATCGTTTTCTTTCCATCTTTTCGCGTTGTGCGCGCCGGCATCGTCTCCGGCAGATCGACGCCATTCGGCGAGACGATGATCGGTTGCCTGAACCCCAACTTCCGGAATTGTTCCGCCTCGGATTCGGCAGTCGCATGCAACGCGGCAGCATGTTTTAGATCCCCACGCTGGTACAGCCACATCGCAAAACGCTCGACGGGTCCCGCGCGGCGTTGCTGTTCGAGGTCAATACGTGCGCCCTCGATCAACGCGCCGTAGGGGACGCCCGAAGGGCAGGCCGATTCGCAGGCACGGCATTCCAGACAGAGCAGCAGGTGTTCGGCGTAGGGGCCGAGGAAGGCGTCGGCGTCGAGCGCGCCCTCGGC
>JALHET010000077.1 GCA_022839525.1 Lentisphaerota bacterium | reverse complement strand
GCGGGGAATCGGCGCATATCGAGACTTGCGGATTTACCGCGGATTTCGCCATCGGCGGCGGTCCGGCAGCGGGTTCGATCGCCTTCGACGCCACATCTGGAAGCTGCGAGCAGTTCTACATTTCGCGCATCTCGCTCGTTTCGCCGGAAACGCCGCAGAAGCAACGGTTGACCTCCATGCCCTTCCATCTGCCAGCGGTACAGGGCTTTCAAGAACCTCTTTCCTATGACGTTTCGGTGAACCGCTACCGGAGCGGCGAGATGGAAATCGAATACGAGCTTTCCGGAGGCGTCGCTTCGAGGGGCAAGCGCCTCGAAACCGGCGGCGGGGAGTGGTCCTCGGTACGGGAAAAGATCCAGTCACCTTATCTCCGGCTCAAGGGTTCCGCTTCGGACGCACGGAAGCTCTACCTGTGGAACGGGGAACGGATGTTCTCCGATCCGAAGGCGGTGGGACGGGAGAAGGCCCTGCCTTGTCCGTGGCCGCTCAAAGGCCGGTTCTTCTTTGGCGACTTGTCTGGCGAGCCGATGATCGCCGCGGGCTATGAGCACGCGATCGCCAACCCTTGGCGATTCGCCGCGAACGGCCCGTACGAGCAGATCCGGGATTGGCACGGGAAGGAGATCTATCTTGGCGAATCGCTTTTCGGCGGCACTGTCGCGACGGTGGCGAGGAGTCCGGCCGACAAACTGATCACGAAGAAGATTCCCGCTGACATCCCCCGTTACGACAAGGCGCTGGCTCATGCGCAACGCGAGCATTATTTCTACGAATCGGAACAGGTCCGTTTCGTGATTGAAACCTGTTTCGACTCTGCGCGTTGGCAGGGATCGGAGATTTCGGTCGTTCCGCGCTTCACCGACATTTACGGCAAGGACATCCCGAACATAAGCGTTAAACTCGGTGACAAAACGGAACGGGCGCGCGCCGGCGGGATCCGCGAGATTTCGCGTTTAGTGACGCTGGAGCAGCGTCTGCCCTGCGGTGTTTACAAATTGAACTGGACGCAACACGTGGGCGCAGGGACTCCGGAGGAGGATTATGCGGTCTTCGAGGTGCTGCCCGATGACCCGGACGGCCCCTGCCCGCCCCTCGCCTCGAAATTGCCAACGCTCGTCTCGATGCCCAACGAACTCAAGTATCTCGAACAGAGCGCCCTTGATCCTTGGGGAGATTTTACGGGCTTCGGGCATTGCTATGCGATCGACAACCGCTATCCCGCGGTCGGTAACGCGCTCGAAATATGGAGGCTGCTCCCCGTCTACCGGCGCAAGTGGTGGTGCTGGAACTGGGATCGTAATTCCAACGATTGCGACATGTACGGGGCGTTTAACCGCGAACTTGTGCGCAATGCCGACATATTCGGAGGACACGACAACCGCCGCAACACCCAGTCGCGCTACGAACTGGGCGTCCTGTCGTATTACATCGACGATCAACTGAAGTTCCTGCGTGATTTCGTGGCGGAGCGGAAGCCGCCGCTCAGGAAGCTGAAACTGGCGCGGCTGGAAGAACGGGTGGCCGCCAACAAGCCCATATCCGCCGAGGAGTTCACCGACCTTTTCGAGACGTGCTGGGACGCGTTCAAGGCCTATTGCCGTCCGCGCATCGAGGCCAACACTCAGGCGTTCACCGATTACATCCTCTCGCTGAATCCGAAGGTCGCCCGTGCCACCTACGGGCCTTACGCTTTTTACGTGTCCCACTACAAGACCGCCTACACGCTCACCTATTCGGGGTACCCGATTGAAAAGGATCCGCGCGTCAGAGACAATGGATCGTATTGGCTTTTCGAGGAATACCACCACTCCTGCGACTATCCGCTCTTCCGCGGGGCGCTTTTCGTCGCCACGTACGATTTCAACTACGGCTACGGGCGCCGGATATTCCCGGAGATTTACTACTCCGGCTGGACGCGCTGCGCGGACGGCGCGGTGTACATGGCGCACCCGCTTTCGCGCACCGTGCTCGCCGACACGCACCAACGCAAAGTTGCCTACCAGTACGTTTACGGCACGCCGCAGTTCCGCAACGGGCGGTACACGTTCTGGACGGACTATGGGTTTCACGCGCGCAATCCCGAACGCGAAGCGATGGAGCAGTTCCTGTACGCCTGGGGCAAGGTGATCGACAACGTTCCCGTCCGCGCGCCCAAAGCGCCGGTCGCGCTTTTCGACTTCAACGCGATGGCCCGCAACGGCGAGTACATGGACGTCGACTGCAACCCGATCTACGGCGACAAGGAGCTGACGGACGTCTGCAACTCTGCCGAGGAGGGACTTGCCTATGTCTACGAGCAGTGCGTGGTGAACGGCTACACGACGCCAGTCGTGAGCGACTTCGGTTCTCTCGACGACTTGTCCCCCAGCAACGCCGAGTTCGCGATCCTGCCGCCGATTGTCGCGGGCACGCCGCCGGAAACGCTGGCAAAGATCCGTGCGTTGCATGAGCGCGGCGTAAACCTGATCGCCACCCGCGAGGTCGCCGGGCTTGAGGATCTCTTCGGCGTGAAGCGCAACCCTTCGGGGGCGCGCAAAATCGGCTGCGTCGGCGGCGACACCTTCGAGAACCGCGAGGCGAAAGCCCTGTATGTCCTTGACGGCGCGAAGCCGCTTCTTTTCGCTTCCGCGGAAAAGGACGGTGTTGCGGACATTCCCCTTGTCGTCGTGAATCAGACCCGGACGGGACGCACCGCCTTCGTCAACGCGCCGCCAGCAAACATACGACGCGTTTCTTTCCGCCACGTCTATCATTGGGGGCAGGATTCGCTCAGTGAGCCGCTCAAGTCTGCGGTGAAGGACGCCGTTGCCTATCTTGCTCCCGCACCGGCGGTGAAAAGCGAACACGGGCTCGCCAGTGCCGCTTGGACGGAGAAGGGCGAGTTGGTCGTAATCCTTTCGGACGAATCGCCGATCTACAATGACCATACCGTTTATCCTGCGGCGTTTCGTTTCTCGGTGCGTTTGCCAGGGGTAGAAAAGGCCGGGATCGAGTCCGATGCGCCTTATGCTGTCGTTTCCCGCAAGGCCGGGGAGATCGTCCTGCGCACCGAGACCGACAAGGATACGGCGTTGTTCTTCAAGTTTGCACAAGGGAAGGCGAAGTGACGTGAGAGTCACATGGAGTAAAGGACAAATGCTATGACAACGAAGAAAGCGATTGCGCTCGTTCCCGTTATCGGATTATGTCTTGCGTTGGGAGGCATGTCTGCATGGGGGGCGACCGAATACTACGTCAATCCAGACGAAACGAAGGCCAGCGACAGCTACGACGGCAGGGCGAGGGTTTGGGACGGGACGCACGGCCCCAAACTCACGTTGGCTGGTGTCATGGCCGTGGCGACGACATCGGGTGACATCGTCCATGCCGCGCGCGGACATTACACCGACGGGACGATGACCGCACAATTGCCAGGGCAGTCGGTGCAGAGCACGTTGAACCGCGTCGTCATCCCCGTAGGTGTGACGCTGACGGCCGACGAGGGGCGGGACGTGACGTTCATCGAAGGCGCTCCCGCGCCGGAGGCTAATCGTGTCGGCAGCTACAGCAACGGCGTGGGGGCGGTTCGCTGTGTTTATATGAAGCGAGGATCTCGGCTGCATGGCTTTACCCTGTGCGGGGGGCACGTTTCGGCAACGTCTGATACTGACTCAAATTCGGAGCGGGGTGCCGCTGTCAACTGCGAGGGAAACTGGGATAACACGGCGTTGCGCAATACGTCCGTTATCACCGACTGCATCATCTCCAACAACGTTGGTTGCACGTACGCGATTACCTCCTACGGCACGTATTATCGGTGTAAGTTCATCCACAACCGCATCACCAACTGGGGCGGTGTCTCTAGCGGCGTCTACTACAACTGCATTGTCGACCATAACTTTGGCGGCTCCTATCAGGTCTTCCGTCCGTATGCTTTCGTGAACGGGGTGGTCGGATCGAACTGTACGAGCTATTGTACAAGCGGTTCCGACTCCGAGATCCAGCGGAATTATTATAATTCCGTCATCATGGGCACCTCTCATAACAGCACATTGCGTAACTGTCTGTACGTTACTGGAGGAATCGGGAACAGCACGGCCATTGACGGCTCGCGCAAGGTCACGGCGGCGCAGCTCAACTTGGATGCCGATTACCGACCGCTGCCGGGCAGTGTCGCCCTTGACGCCGGAACGAACGAGTTTTATGCCGCGTCGTTTTCCACTGCGGCAGAAACTGAATGGGCGACGAATGTCTGGGATGCGGAGAGTGCGGTCGATTACCTTAAGAATACGCGCGTCCAAGGCGCGCGCATCGACATCGGCGCGTACGAGTTCGACCCGACGCCGAAGTCCTTCTATGTCGATCCGGTCAACGGTGACGACGGCAACGACGGATGCCGGCCGACATCGGCGTTCAAAACTCTGGCCGGCGTAATGGCTCACCCGTGGCTGGGTGCCGGCGACACGGTCTACCTGAAGGCTGGCACCTATGCCGAGGGCGTAGTCACGAACGGCGATGCACGGACGTTGAACCGCGTTGTGGTGAAAGCGGGAGTCACCGTCGAGGGGCTTGGCGAGAAACCCGAGGACGTTGTCATCATGGGCGCCGATGCGCCTCTTGAGAATCAGGTGGCGAATGCGTATGGCTGCGGTACGAACGCGGTGCGGTGCGCGAAGCTTGTCGGCGGGTGCATCCTCAAGAACCTGACGCTGGCGGGCGGGCGCGTCTATGTGAACGGTACGACGTCTTCTTCCGGCTATGACGGTTGTGCGGCCGCGCATTGCATGGGCGAGGGCAACTACCTGATCAACTGCCTCATCACCAATTGCGTCGGATTCATCCATGCGATTGCCGGTGATGAAGAAACGACTGTTAAGGCCGGCGGACGCAGCGGACTCATCCGTTGCCGCGTGTGCGGGAACCGGACGATTTACTACGCGGGGTTGCAGCGGCTCAACCTCTACAACTGCGCCATTTACGGCAATAGTGGCCCGTATTCGGTACACGACTGCTATAATGTCGTCAACTGCACGATCATGGACACGTCCAGCGCATTCCGCGAGTCGTCAGCGAGTGCGACATACTGCACGGCCTATAACTGCGTCATCGCCTCGGCCCAGGACTGCAAGCTCACGCCGTTCTACCGCTGTTATTTCCCGAGCGCAACCGGAAGTTATGTCGGTGTCGCCGGGTATCACCTGTATGACGGTTCGCTGGTGCAACAACAGGAGCTAGAGTTCAAGGAAGGCACGTTCATTCCGAAGTTCTCGTGCTTTCTGAAAGATGCCGGCGAAAACGGCTACCTCACCAACTTCCCGTCGGCGTTCCCGGAGGAACGGACGGTCGACCTGTACGGGCAGCCTCGCATCTCACGCCAGGCCATTGACGTCGGTGCGGGCGAACTGCCGGAGCCGGACGGCCTGACGATCAGGATCAAGTAAATTAAACAACGAAGGATGAGAATTTCAGCAGTTGTATCGTGCGTGGTGCTTGGGGTGTCGTGCGGAAATGCGTGTGCGGCAGAAACGGTCGGCCTGCGTCTGACGGACGCCGTCGTCGCGGTCAATTTCGAGACGGGCGGAGAGACGGAGAGCCGGAAGTGGACGCGGGACGCCGCGGACGACCTGACGAACGTGATCGCCAAGGTGACGGGGCGGGCGGTGCCGCTTGTCGCCGAGGCGGACGTCCCCGCCGATGCAAAGGCCGTCATCTATCTCGGTGACACGAAGGCCGCGCGGACGGCCGGCATTGAGGGCAAGGACATGCGCAACGGCGACTGGCGCGTCAAGGTCGTACCGGGCAAGGCATTTGTTTTCGGCACGACCGGCATGGGCGCGTCGTTTGCGATGACCGAGTTTGTCGAGCGCTTCTGCGGCTACCGGTTCCTGTCGCCGGACGGTGAGGATCCGCACGTCGTCGATCCGGAGAAGACGGTTCCGGTCTGCGACGTGACGGTGAAGCCGGCCGTCTACGACCGCGGCATCTTTCATGGCGTCCGATACATGAACATGGTCAGTGCGACCGAGGCACCCGTCTGGGATGCGTTCGCCCGCCGCCGGCGCTGTCCCGAGTTCCCGCCGTCGCAGAACGAGGGAACGCGACGCCTCTCCGCGCAGGCAAAGAGCTCTCACAGTTTCTACGACTACGTGCCGCCGGCGAAATATTTCGAGGAGCATCCTGATTACTTTTCGATGAATTCCGCCGGCAGGCGCACGGGCGTCCCCAATGCGCAGAGTCAACTGTGCTTCTCGAACCGCGACATGTGGCGCGTCGCGCTTGAATCTCTCGAGCGGTTTGTCGCAAATGATCGCCGACAGAACCCGAAGGGGTATCCGTGCATCTACGACTTCTCGCAGATGGACAACTCCGACTTCATCTGCCTGTGCCCCGAATGTAAGAAAGTGATTGCCAAGTACAATCGCGTCGAGGGCGGACACAAGGAGGGCGGCGACGCCGGTTTGCAACTCGAGTGCGTCAACTGGCTGGCACGCGAAATTGCGAAGAAGTATCCGGATCTCCTGATCCGGACGTTCGCCTACGTCTCGACCGGTTGTGCGCCGAAGCCCGGCACGATCGCCGTCGAGCTGAACGTCATCATCCGGTGGTGCGATGTCTACAGTCTCTCGGATCACACGCGTCCGCTTGCGACGGAAGGACATTTCAACTACAAGCAGGCTCAGGAACTCGCCGACTGGTGTACGCTCGCGAAGAACGTGCAGCTCTGGGACTATATGCTCTACGGCGCAGGCAGCCTCGATACGTGTCCTGACGCCTTCGCGGGCGACGCGCAGCTCTTTCACCGGGTCGGCGTCGACTCGATCTTCATGGAGACGGAATACAAGCGCCAGCCGTTCTACCTCGTCAACTACTATCTGCTGAGCCAGCTTTACATCAATCCGTCCGCCAATGTCGATACACTGATCGACGAGGCATGCGAGATGTACGGGCCGGCGGCGCGCGAGATGCGGGCGGCGATCGAGTACACGCGGCATCTGAGCTTTGACAATCCCGCACCGACCGCCTATGACTGGCATGTCCGCCGCCTGCCTTGGCGCACGCGCGAGAACATTGCGAAACTCATCGACCTGCTGAAGAAGGCGTATGCGCGCGTGGCAGACGGGCCGAAACCCTGTCGCGCGCGGGTCGCCCAGGCCCTGGCTGGCGCGTTGCTGGAGCAGATACGTCTTATCATGCCCGATCCGAACGAGAAAGCCGCCCTGGCCGCGACGAAGGAGCTCTACCTGAAGTGCTCCGAACAGTATGCGGCCGAGGGGTTCGTCTGTGCGGCTGACCGCGCTAAGGTCCGGCAGGACGCCTATGATACGTTTGAGCTGATGTCGCTCTCGTTCAAGAATCTGCCGCCCGAACTGAAGGAGGTGCCGGCGGACGAGCTTGTCTGCGTCGACTACCACCGTTCATGGAACAAGGACAAAGATCCGCTGTCTGAGCGCGGCATGACGACGTTCGCGCGGTTCGGCGACTATCCCTATAAGTATCCGACCGGCTGCGGCATCTACGACTGGGGTACGAAAGACCACTACCCCTTCGAGATCGTCGCGGAGGGCATGACCGAAGGCAGGTATTGCTGGCAGAAACTCGGCGTCGCCCATATAGGAAGCATGACCGGCTTCTGGTTCCCGAGTTCCTGGCTTAACCGCATCGAGCTCAGGAGCTACTATATCCTGGCAGACGGCCTGCCGGTCGACCCGAACTGGTACGAGGTGTGGGTGAGCGTGCGTTTGGAGGGCCCGGCAGCATTTCCGGGATCAGAGAAGAAGAATCTGATGGCGGTCGACCGACTGGCGTTCAGGCGCGTGAAGCCGCCTCAGGGGAAGTGAGGAAGATGACGATGCGCATGTGTCTCAACCATACGGAGGGATTAAAACTCTTATGAATAACAAGAGGACGGCGTGAAACTAAAAGTCGGATTGGCAGCCGCGTGGATGCTCATTGCGCCGGCGGGTCTGGTGGCGGGCGATTTCTGGTTCGTTGTCAACGAGGACAACGACCACTTCTCCAAGGATTGGATGCCGGGCACACGGTTGCAACCGATACGCGTTGTTCTGACGTTTGACGACGGGCTCAAAGACCATCTGCTGATCGCCGCGCCCGAATTGGAAAAGCGCGGCTGGCGCGGCGTCTTCAACATCGTCACCGACTGGGTCGGGAAAAGCG
>JALHET010000476.1 GCA_022839525.1 Lentisphaerota bacterium | reverse complement strand
TATCCGTTCCGTTCCCGGGCTCTCTCGCCGGAGCGCTTGCGACGGGCCGCCTCATTAAAGAAGCGTTCGGTTCTCGCGCCGTCGTCAGCATGGGCGGGGGGTACGTGAATACGGAGCTTCGGAGCTGCACGGCGGAGGCCTTGTGGAAGTACGTAGACTGTCTCTCGTTCGACCGCGGCTACGGCGGCTATCTTGCGCTCCTTCGGGGCCTTGCGCAGGGTCGGGGCCGGGATGATGCCGTTCCCCGCATGCTGTTCTGCCCGGAAGAGCTCGCTGAAACCGAACGGAAGCTTACGGGGGCCGTCGCGCCCGATTATTCGGACATCGACTTTTCCCTGTATCCGCGGCTCGCCGACGATCCGAACCCGATGCACCGCCTCTGGTCGGACGGGGCCTGGATCAAGGCCTACCTCGCCCACGGCTGCTACTGGCACCGCTGCTCGTTCTGCGACGTCACGCTCGATTATATTAACGTATACCTACCGGTAGGTATACAAAATCTGTACAAAAGCCTTCGAACCCAGTGCATCTCCCGCGGCGTCCGGGGCATCCATCTGGTGGACGAAGCGGCTCCGCCCCGCGCGCTCCGCGACTTCGCCCTCGAGAATATCCGCGCCTCGCTCGAAGACCCCGCAGGCGGGCTTCTTCCTTTCTGGGGAAACATCCGCTTCGAAAAAACCTCCTTTACCCGCGACCTCGCGGACCTTCTGGCCGCAGGCGGACTCGCCGCCGTTTCCGGAGGCATCGAGATCGCCTCTCCCGAGGGCTTCAAGGCCGTCGACAAGGGAATCGATCTGGAACACCTTGTGGCCGTATGCGCCGCCTTCAAGGAAGCGGGCGTACTGGTACACTCCTACCTGATCTACGGCTACTGGAACGAGGACCCGCAGGGAGTAGCCGATTCTGCCGAAGTGATGCGCCAGCTCTTCGCCGCAGGGCTTGTGGATTCCGCCTTCTGGCACAAATTCGTCCTGACCCGGCACTCGCGCGTGTACGCCGAATACGAACGCGGCATGCACCGGGGAGAGAAAGGCCTTGAGCCGGTAGACTCTCCCGGAGACTTTGCCAACAATGACCTCCGCTTCAAGGGAGAGGAGGATTCCTCGCGCTACACAGCGCCTCTGGACGCGGCCTTGTCCGCCTGGATGTCAGGCGACGGACTGGACAAGCCGGTGCGCGCCTGGTTTCCCTTCCCCATGCCCGCCCCGCGCATACCGCCGTCGCTCATCGAAACCTACATCGAATCTTACGAAAAAAAGCGGGACATCGAACGGAACGCTTCCTGCGATCCTGCTGCCCGCTATGTCTGGCTTGCAGGGGTTCCGACTGCCGCTGCATCCGGAACAGAACTCGTCTGGAGACATCTCGGAGAAGAAACAAGACTGAAAGTGGACGCCACGCAGGGTTTGTCAATCCTCGACGCCCTCGCGCGCAATACCGCTTCGGCATCCGATTCCTCCGCGCTCAAGGCCTTGCCCCGCGCGGTGTTCCGCATGCTCAGGCATACCGGCCTGGCCAAAATCAGTCCGCTGTAGTTTTTTTCGTCCTGTACGCAGGAGGTCAGAACGAGGCCGAGATTCCGATCCTGACCCGTTCGGCGAGCAGTTCGGCGCCTCCGCCGTTGCCCGAGGAATACAGTTCCCAAGAATAATTTGTACTTGTTCCTGTTTGTATAGCGGTCGATCCCCTGAGATTCCTGATGGCGGACGAGCTGGCAGAAACGTATAGGGACAGGTTCTTGAACGGGTTGAAGGCAACGCTCATCGAGGCTTCGAAGAAGGTTCCGCTTTCCAGCAGGTCGTGATACGTATGATTTGTGACATGATGCGTATCAATCGCATAGCATTGAACGAACGGAGAAAAGACTGCCGAGAAAGAACAGGACACCATGCTGAGTGCTGGAATGTAGATGTGCAGTCCCGCATTCGGGACTAGAATTTGCTGTGCGTAGGAGATACCGAGACCAGAGAATTGAATCGGTTCGCTTTCAGGCGGATATTGTGTGTACCCGTCCCGGGCATCCCATTTCCATGAGATATATCGGATGCCTATGGTCGGAGTCAGCGAGAAAGGCTGTGTCTTTCTGTTGGTCTGAACGGGGAAGATCGCGGGGAGGTCAGGCGTTAATCGCCAGCCGGCATCCAGC
>JALHET010000475.1 GCA_022839525.1 Lentisphaerota bacterium | reverse complement strand
GCAGGGCTTGTGTACGATAGAAATTATAGCACGCTGCGTCAGAAAGCTGCCGATACCGAAGCCGAAATTTCAGCGCGCGAAGCTCCCCACCAGACAGGTGCGGGTGCGTCTTTGGTATAACATTGATACCTGCCGCTCAAAGCGGCGTCGAGATTCTGATTGACATTCCAGCGCACAGTTCCGCGAAAGACGATCAGGGAAGCATCGGGTGCGGCAAGCGCAGAAATGCCTGCCCGCAGGTCGCGCGAAAGCGGAATGCCGGAAATGTCCAGGAACACGCGGTGTTCGCTGTCGGTGTTTTCGGGAAGCCACTGGTATTCGGCCGAGGTGACAATGGTGCTGTCGAGCCATGCAGGAATGTCGAGCCTGAGGCCTCCGGTAATCTGTGTGTCGCTGGCGCCGTCGATAACGTACTGGCCTTCGCCGTACAGGCCGAAAAAAGCAAAGAAGCGGGCGGCGTCGCCGATGACGGCCGTTTCCCGATCTCCGCCGGCGCCAATCTGGCTGATGAGCCCGACAGCGACGTCGGTGTCGAGCACAAGCAGTTCCGCGCGGAGAGCGCCGGTTGTTTCGTCGGCCGGCGAACCCGGGACGGAGCCGGGGAGTGCGACGCCGGTAAGCGAAAGCCACCAGGCGGGAATAAGGTCCGCGCGGACGCCGGTTACCGAACGGCTGGAGCCCTCCGGTTCGAGGGGATCGACGGGAGGGGCAAGCCGCGTAATGGAAGAGAACGCCCGGGCGGTTCCCCACTGGAGGTTCTGCTTTCCGGCTGTCAGCGTACAAGCGGGAAAGGGAGAAAAGGCAAGAGACAGGGTTTCGATCGCTGCGTCCGGATCGAAGCTGCCGGGTTTCCCGTCTGTTTCGACGCGGGCAGAGAAGGAAAAGAGATTTCCTGCACGCGCTCGGGCTTCAAACGAGGCGCTCTGCGCACTTCTCCAGCGGTCTCCCGCTTCTTCGGGCGGAAGGTACGACGAATAGCGGTAGTCTGCGGCAAACGATGCGGTTATCGGCGGGCTTTTCGGAGCAGCATCCGTGTCCAGCTGGGCGGAAAGCGGGTAGAAAGCGAAAAGAAGTGTGCAGGCAAGAGCTGCGGCAAGGCGCGGAGTGGGTGTTTTCATGCGGACACCAGCCCGTCGACGATGCGGATCATGCGATCCGCTTCCCTGATCAGCGTTGTGTCATGGCTCGCTATGATAAAGGTCGTGCGTTCTTCGCGGTTCAGGCGTTTGAGTAGCTCCATGATGGTTCGTCCGGTAACTGAATCGAGGTTTGCCGTTGGTTCGTCCGCTATGATTACTTCAGGCCTGGTGACGAGGGCGCGGGCAATGGCAACCCGCTGGCGCTGGCCGCCCGAAAGTTCGTCGGGTTTGTGGTCGAGAAAACCGCGGATGCCGACTTCTTCGGTGATGGCGTCGATGCGCCGATTGCGTTCGGCTGCGTCGATTTTCTGGATGAGCAGGGGAAAT
>JALHET010000076.1 GCA_022839525.1 Lentisphaerota bacterium | reverse complement strand
CTCGGTCTCGGATGGGCGGAAAATAGAACATTGGCAAGGTTTGACGGACTCCCGCACGATTGACTGACGGTTTTCCTTGAAGCCGGAGGAAGATTGGGTAAGGGGTTCTTTGCTCCGTTAGGGGTAAGGGATGATGCCAACATAGCTCAGTTGGTAGAGCACTTCCTTGGTAAGGAAGAGGTCGTCAGTTCGATTCTGATTGTTGGCTCCAGCTTTGACGATGGATTTTTTTGTCAACTCTCACAGGAGAAAACCAAAATGGCGAAAGAGACATTTGTTCGCGAAAAGCCGCACGTCAACGTCGGCACGATCGGGCACGTTGACCACGGCAAAACAACGCTGACGGCGGCGATCACCAACGTTCAGGCTCTCAAGGGGTTCAACGCCCCGATCAGTTATGACCAGGTGGCCAAGGCCTCCGAGTCGGCGGGCCGCCGTGACCCGACCAAGATTCTGACGATTGCCACCTCGCATGTCGAGTACGGTACCGAGAATCGTCACTACGCCCACGTCGACTGTCCCGGACACGCCGACTATGTGAAGAACATGATCACTGGTGCCGCGCAGATGGACGGCGCGATTGTGGTTGTGAGCGCGGCCGACGGGCCGATGCCGCAGACCCGTGAGCACATCCTGCTCGCCCGTCAGGTCGGCGTGCCCGCGATCGTGGTTTTCCTGAACAAGGTCGATCTGGTCGATGACACCGAGTTGCTGGATCTGGTGGAGATGGAAATCCGCGAGTTGCTTTCGAAATACGAGTTTCCGGGCGATGACATCCCGATCGTGCGCGGTTCCGCCCTGCCGGCGACCAAGGCCACGAGCGTGGACGACCCCGCCTGCGAGTGCATCACCAAACTGATGGAGGCACTGGACAGTTACATTCCCGAGCCGGTGCGCGCGCTGGACAAACCGTTTCTGATGCCGATCGAAGATGTGTTCTCGATCGAGGGCCGCGGCACGGTGGTGACAGGGCGCGTCGAGCGCGGCGTCATCAAGGTGGGCGAGGAAATCGAAATTATCGGCCTGCGGCCGACCGCCAAGACCACCTGCACGGGCGTGGAGATGTTCCGCAAGTTGCTTGATCAGGGTCAGGCCGGCGACAACATTGGCTGCCTGCTGCGCGGCACGAAGAAAGAGGAAGTCGAGCGCGGCCAGGTTCTGGCTAAGCCGGGCTCCATCACCCCGCACACCGAGTTCAACGGCGAGGTGTACGTCCTCAGCAAGGAAGAGGGTGGCCGTCATACCCCGTTCTTCAAGGGATACCGTCCGCAGTTCTACATCCGCACGACCGACGTGACGGGAGACATCACTCTCCCCGAGGGTGTGGAGATGGTCATGCCGGGCGACAACATCTCGATCGCCGTGAAGCTGATCTCGCCGGTCGCGCTGGAGGACAAGATGCGTTTCGCCATCCGTGAGGGTGGGCGCACGGTCGGAGCCGGCACGGTGTCCAAAGTGGTGAAGTGAGTAAGCGAGAATTCCTGTGAGCGTGCCCGTCCGGGGCGTTACGGTGTCCCGGGCGCGGCACGGGTTCCTTTACAGGTAGTGAGGCGGATATGCCCAGAGAACTAGCGATTTTAGCCTGTACCGAGTGCAAGCGGCGCAACTACACGACGACGCGCAACAAACGGACGATGACCAATCGTCTGGAGATCAAGAAGTATTGCCCGCATGATCGGAAGCGCACGTTGCACCGGGAGACAAAGTAGTCGCGCCCCATTTAGGCCAGTAGCTCAATTTGGCAGAGTACCGGTCTCCAAAACCGGTTGTTGGGGGTTCGAGTCCCTCCTGGCCTGCCACTTACCGCTGCGGCATCTGTCGCCGTCTTGCCAAAGCGTGGGGCATGGGTTCCATCCATCAGAAGCAGATTGACCAAAGGTCGTAAGACATGAGTAACGTGAAACAAGTCTTCCAGAGCTTGGGAACGTATCTGGGCGAGGTCGCGGTTGAGTTCAAGAAGATTACCTGGCCGGATCGTCAGGAACTGGTGGACTCCACGGTTGTGGTGCTCTCTTTCATTGTGATTCTTGCAGTGGTTGTGCTGTGTTGCGACAAGACGATCCTGTTTTTCCTGAAGCTTTTCCATGCGTAACGCGGGGGGTCGTCCATGACGAAACAGTGGTTTGTTTTGCATACGTTGACCGGTCATGAACAGAAGGTTAAGCGTTCGATTGAGGCGCGGGTGCGGATCGAGGAGATGTCGGAATATATCGGCGAGGTCGTGATCCCCACCGAGAAGGTCTCTGAGGTGAAGAACGGCGTGAAAACGACGGTGACGCGCAAGTTTTTCCCGGGTTACGTGCTGATCAATCTGGCTCTTTATGATGACGGGCGCAATGTGATGGAGCCCACCTGGCGGTTTCTCAAGGAGACGTCGGGGGTGATCGGGTTCATCGGCGGCGAGCGCCCCATGCCGCTTTCGGAGGCCGAGGTTGACGCGATCGTCAATCAGGTGGCCGAAAAGAAGGAAAAGGTCAAGCCCAAGGTTCAGTTTGAGCCGGGCGAGACCGTGAAGATCACCGACGGTCCGTTCATGAGTTTCAGCGGCACCGTTGATGAAGTGGATCCCAACCGGGGCAAGCTGAAGGTCTCTGTAGCGATCTTCGGGCGTTCCGCTCCGGTGGAGCTGGAGTACTGGCAGGTCGAGCGTGCGGTGAACGAAAACGCATAGCGGATCTGGAGGGAACCGGCGCGCGCCGGCAGCTCGTCAACTGTGGTTTGTTTGTACCGGTGGGGATGCCGGGAGAACCACGACAGACAAGTAGGTGAGGGTATGGCGAAGAAAGTCACGGGTACCGTGAAATTGCAGATTCCCGCGGGCGCGGCGAATCCTGCGCCGCCGGTGGGTCCCGCTTTGGGTGCCCAGGGCGTCAACATCATGGCGTTTTGCAAAGAGTTCAACGCCAAGACACAAGACAAGGCCGGTCTGATTATCCCCGTGGTGATCACGGTGTATGCTGACCGTAGTTTCTCTCTCGTTTTCAAGAGTCCCCCGGCCTCCGCCCTGCTCAAGAAAGAGGCGGGCTTGGCCAAGGGGTCCGGCGTTCCCAACCGCGACAAGGTCGGCAAGGTGACACGCGAACAGGTCCGCAAGATTGTGGCGATGAAGAAGGCGGATCTGAATGCGTCGGACGAAGCGGCTGCGATGCGGATGATCGAAGGTACCGCGCGTAACATGGGTATCGAGGTGGTTGACTGATAAAGGGGACACGGATCATGGCAAAACATGGCAAAAGGTATATCAACGCCCAGAAGAAAGCCCCCGCTGGACCGGTGAGTTTGGAGGAGGCGGTCGCTTTCGTGAAGGCAAACCCGGGTGCGAAATTCGACGAGACGGTCGACATTTCCATGCGGCTCGGCGTGGACATCAAGAAGTCGGATCAAACCGTTCGCGGCAGCGTGCACCTTCCGAACGGGACCGGTAAAACCGTGCGCGTGATCGTGTTCGCGGCGGGCTCCCATGCCGACGAGGCAAAGGCGGCAGGCGCGGATGAGGTCGGGTACGAGGAGTTGATCGAAAAGGTCAAGAACGGCTGGACGGATTTTGACGTGGCGATCGCCACGACAGACGCGATGAAGGAAGTGCGCAAGATCGCCCGCGTGCTGGGCCCCCGCGGCCTGATGCCGAACCCAAAGACGGGCACGGTCACCGACGACACCGCTACGGCCGTGAAGGCTGCGAAAGGCGGCAAGGTCGATTTCCGCATGGACCGTACCGGGAACGTGTGTGTGGTGTGCGGGAAGCGCAGTTTTGAGGCGGACAAGCTGGTCGAGAACATCAAGGTGGCCATCGGTGCGGTCAAGGCCGAGCGCCCTGCGGGCGCCAAGGGCAACTTTATCCGCTCGCTGACGGTCAGTTCCACGATGGGCGTGGGCGTGCGCGTGCTGGTCAAGACCGAGGAAGGTGAATAAACCGGGGGACGGATGCAATGAGAACCGAAAAAATTTCCATTTTGAATGAGGTCATTGAGCGCATCAAGGCTTCCGATTTCTGTTTTGTGCTGAATTATGGCGGTCTGAACGTGACGCAGTTGACCGCGTTGCGCAAGGAGTTGGCGGAACACAACGCGCGCGCGATGGTGGTGAAAAACACCTATCTCGGGAAAATCGCGAAAGACCTTGGGTGGGCGGACATCTCCGCCATGCTGACGGGGCCGACGGCGATAATCACCGGCGCCGGCGATGTGGCGGAAGTGGCGAAGGTGCTGGTCGAGTTCGTCAAAAAGAACGACAAGGCGTCGGTCAAGGGGGCGAACATCGAGGCTACGGTGCTGAGCGCCGCGGACGTTGAGGCACTCTCGGCGTTGCCGTCCAAGGATGCGATGCGCGGCATGTTGCTGGGCACGCTTCTGGCGCCGGCCACCAGTCTGGTGCGCGTGTTGAATGCCCCGCTGTTGAACATTCTTTACGCCCTCAAGGCGTATGCGGAGAAGAAAGACGAGTCTGCGGCATAATGTGTGTCGTAAAAACCGGATGGGTGGGCTTGCCGGCGGGTGCCGGTGCCTCTGTGCGTGAATGCGTGGCGGCCGCTTTTTTGAGCGGCGACTTCTCCGGGAACCCCGCCCGCGAATCAACGCGTGCGGTTGCACGAGGAAAAGGGAAACGAACATGACAAACGAAGAAGTGATTGAGTTTCTGAGCAACCTTTCGGTGCTCGAGATATCTAAGCTGGTCAAGGCGTTGGAGGAGAAGTGGGGCGTCACCGCCGCCGCTCCTGTGGCGGTTGCCGCCGCTCCCGCCGCCGCTGCCGCTCAGGTCGAAGAGAAGACCGAGTTTGATGTGGTCTTGACGGATGTCGGTGCGAACAAGATCGCGGTCATCAAGGAAGTGCGCGCGATCACCGGCCTTGGTTTGAAAGACGCCAAGGATCTGGTTGAAGCCGCCCCGAAACCGGTGAAGCAGGGCGTCAGCAAGGACGAGGCCGCCAAGCTGAAAGAGCAGATCGAAAAGGCGGGCGCCAAGGTCGAAGTGAAATAACTCGCTTTCTTGCGCCGAAAAAGCGGGACTGTCCGGATGGTGACCCCGGACAGTCTTTGCTTTCCGATAACAGGCGGTTACGCCCCGCATCGGAGAAGCCCGGAGGGTCACTCCGTTTCACAGTTGCCAAAAGAGAGACGAAGCGCACCTGAAGGTTTCTGACGCGTGTGCCGACCGAAGTGTGAATCAGTTAACAAAGTGGCCGCTTACCACACTTCCATTCGCAACCGGTTGGCGCAGCCGCGCGTCAGGGCCGTTCAGCGGGCAGCAGGACACATGTCTTGCCGTGCGGGGTTTTTCACTTGGCAGCATCTTACAAACACTCCAACCTTCTGAGGTAGGCAATGGTTGACCGTAAAGTATTTGGAAAGCTGAAAGCCGTCATTCAGCCGCCGGATCTGATCGAGATTCAGACGAAGTCGTACCAAGATTTTCTGCAACTCAATGCGGCACCCGGTAAACGCGAAGAAAAGGGGCTTCAGGCCATCTTCCACGAGGTGTTCCCGATCGACAGCTATGATGGGCGGTACACGCTCGATTTCGTCAAGTATGAGTTGGGCGAGCCCAAAATGGACGATCTCACCGCCCTCGCGGAGGGGAACACATACGCCGCACCGTTGCATGCGACCTTCCGCCTCAAGGACGGCGACGAGATCCGTGAAGAGGACGTCTACATGGGCGAGATCCCCCTGATGACGCGCGATGGCGCGTTCGTGATCAACGGGGCCGAGCGCGTGATCGTTTCGCAACTGCACCGGTCTCCCGGCATCTGCTCCGAAAAGGCTTTGCACCCCAACGGGCAGACGCTTTTCTCGGTCCGGCTGATTCCTGACCGCGGCTCGTGGATCGAGATACAGTTCGATTCGAGCGACATCATGTGGGTCTATATGGATCGCCGCCGCCGCCGCCGTAAGTTCTATGCGACCACCCTCCTCCGTTCGCTGGGTTACGGGACAGACGAGGACATTCTCAAACTCTTTTACACCTTCAGGTTCCTGCCGGTTAAGAAGACGTTCACGGCAGACGAGCTCGAGTATTTTGTCATGAAAGACGATCTGGTCGATGTCGCGTCTCAGGCGGTGCTCGCGCGCCGTTACGACCCCATTACGCCCGCGTTGCTGGAGCAGATCGCGGCGGCGGGCTTCGACAAGATTGAAACGGTCGACGTCTCCATCGATGAAGGCGTGCTCATCAAGACGTTGCGCGAGGACGCAAAGTCCGGCATCTATTCGGAAGAAGACGCGCTGAAGGACATCTATAAGCGGTTGCGCCCCGGCGACCCGGCCACTTCGTCCAACGCCAAGACACTGCTCAAGCGGCTCTTTTTTGAGCCGCGCCGTTATGACCTCGGCAAAGTGGGGCGTCACAAGATCAACCAGAAGCTGGGCTTATCAGGCAAGGTGTCTGAAGAGTTGCGCACGCTCAGTGAGGATGGGATCGATGTGATCGAGGCGATCCGCCTGTTGCTCCGCATTTATGTCGGGAAAGAGCAGGTGGACGACATCGATCATCTCGGCAGCAGGCGCATCCGTACCGCAGGCGAACTGCTCGAGAATCAGTGCCGCGTGGGGTTGGCCCGCACCGAACGGTTGATCCGCGAACGGATGACGCTGTTTGATCCCGCAAGTGGCGTGCTGGCCCCAGCCCGTCTGGTGAACAGCAAATCGCTTTCCGCAGTGGTGCAGGACTTCTTTGGCCGTAGCCAGCTGAGCCAGTTCATGGATCAGACCAACCCTTTGAGCGGGCTTGCCCACAAGCGCCGTCTCTCGGCTCTCGGCCCAGGCGGTCTGAGCCGGGAACGCGCCGGGTTTGAGGTGCGCGATGTGCACTCCTCGCATTACGGGCGCATCTGCCCGATCGAGACACCGGAAGGCCCGAATATCGGTCTGATCTCTTCGCTCGGTATCTATGCGCAGATCAACCAATACGGCTTTATCGAGAGTCCATACCGGGTGGTCCGGAATGGGAAGGTGACGAATACGGTACAGTACCTGTCGGCCGATAAGGAAGAGAACTTCATCATCGCCCAGGCCAACTCCGAACTGAAGCCGGACGGGAGTTTCGCTTCCGACCG
This sequence comes from Lentisphaerota bacterium, assembly GCA_022839525.1. Next base: position 1,112 of record JALHET010000076.1, on the reverse strand, counting down.
CGTCACGTGCCGGTATAAGACCGAGTTCGAGGATGTGGATCGATCACGCGTGCAGTACATGGACGTCTCGCCGATGCAGGTGGTTTCGATCGCGGCCGGCCTGATCCCGTTTCTGGAACACGACGACGCGAACCGTGCGTTGATGGGCGCGAACATGATGCGTCAGGCGGTGCCGTTGCTGAAGTCGGAGCGCCCTTTTGTGGCGACGGGCCTCGAATCGAGGGCGGCGACCGATTCATGCGTGACCGTGCTGGCGGAAGAGGGCGGCGTTGTGGCCTACGTGTCGGCGTCCGAGATCGTCGTGACTCCGGACGGGAAGATGCCGTCGGGCAAGGCGAAAAAGAGCGACGTTGCCAAAGGCCGGTATGTCCTGCAGAAGTTCCGCCGGTGCAATGCGGGCACCTGTTTTAACCAGAAGCCGATTGTGAAGGTCGGGCAGGCGGTGAAAAAGGGCGACGTTCTGGCCGACGGCCCGGCGACGCATCAAGGCGAACTGGCGTTGGGCAAAAACTTGTTGGTGGCCTTTATGTCATGGCGCGGCTACAACTTTGAGGACGCGATTCTGGTGAGCGAGAAAGTGGTGCGCGACGACGTGTTCACTTCCATCCACATTCAGGATTTTGAAGTGGGTGCCCGCGACACCAAACTGGGGCCGGAAGAGATCACCCGCGATATCCCGAACGTGGGCGAAGAAGCGTTGAAGAATCTCGGCGTGGATGGCGTGGTGCGCGTGGGCGCGGAAGTGCGCCCCGGCGATATTTTGGTCGGCAAGATCACTCCGAAGAGCGAAACCGAGCTGGCGCCTGAAGAGCGTCTGTTGCGCGCGATTTTCGGTGAAAAAGCGGCGGATGTGCGCGACACATCGCTGACGGTTCCGAGTGGCGTGTATGGGATTGTGATGGACGTGAAGGTCACCTCCCAACAGGACGCCCGTCGGCCGTTCCTCTCTCTTTCCGCGTCGCCGGAGGATAAAAAAGAAGTCCGCGATGTCGAGGAGGAGCGCAAAAAGAAGCTGGCCGCGTTGGAAGAGGAATTGACCACTTCGCTGAGCAACATCCTGTTGGGCGAGAAGATCCCGCTGGACGTCTTGGATGTCGAAAATGGCGAGATCA
>JALHET010000474.1 GCA_022839525.1 Lentisphaerota bacterium | reverse complement strand
CGCCGATCAAGGAATACGGAAGCAAGGAACGCGGCGCGGCGGACGGGGAACGCGAAGAGGCGCTGGCGCACTACCGCGAGCTTCTGGAGTCGATGGCGCGGCTCGACATCAAGCTGCTCTGCTACAACTTCATGGTGGGCACGGGGTGGGCGCGTTCCGGGGTGCGCGAGGGGCGCGGCGGCGCGAAGGCGACGTACTTCTCAAGCGCGAACGTGCCGGATGAACCGCTTCGCCTTACGGCGGATCAAGTCTGGGCGAACTACGAACACTTTATTAAATCTGTGATGCCGACCGCAGAGCGGTGCGGCGTCCGCATGGGGCTCCATCCGGACGATCCGTGTCTCCCGTCGCTCGGCGGTTATGCGCGGGTCTTCGGTTCCGTCGAGGCGTATGACCGCGCGTACGCGCTTTATCCGTCACCGTCCAATGCCGTCACATTCTGTCAGGCGAACTTCAAGCTGATGGGCGTTGACCTTGAGGAGACGGCGCGGCATTTCGGCGAGAGGATTGCGTTCATTCACGTACGCGACGTCGAGGGGACCCAAGAGGATTTCACGGAACTTTTCCACGATCAGGGGACAACCGACCAGTTCGCGCTCATGCGCACGTATCGTGCGCTCGGGCTCGACGTGCCCGTCCGCGGCGACCATGTGCCGGAGATGGAGGGCGACCGGCTTTTGACGCCGGATGCCATTCCCGGCTACTTTACGCTCGGACGGCTTTTCGCCAACGGTTATCTTAAAGCACTTTTGAAGGGAACGGAACATGCCTGAGTGACCTTGTCGGCCGGTAAGGCACCCTTCTGGAAATGGACTACGGCAACACGAATTATGTAGGCGGCGTAAACGCCGCCACCACGGGCGAGATGCCCGTGCCACACCCAGATATCCGCCACAAAACACCTTTGCCTTTGTGTGAGCAAACTCCCACAACCACTACAACGGGGCAAAAGTATAAAAATTTTTTATTCAGGATTATGTACAAACAACAGTGACAAAATGCTATACTGCGGGCATGAAGCCTGAATTAAATGGAAAAGAGTTTGAAGGAATGGCGGGTGCGTTTTCCGCCATGTTCACGCCGTTCACCCAAGACAACCGGGTCAACGAGGATGCGATCGTTCAACTGATCGAATACGGGATACGGGAGGGCCTGAAGGGGTTCTACCTGACCGGTTCGACCGGCGAGGGTCTGCTCCTCTCCATTGCAGAGCGTACGCTTGTTTACCAGACGGCCGTCAAGGCCGCGCAGGGTCGTTGCAAGTTGATTGCGCAGGTCGGTGCGGTGAGAACGGAAGACTCCGTCGCGCTCGCGAAAGCGGCGGCGGATGCCGGCTGCGACTGGATTTCATCCGTGGCGCCCGTGTATTTCGGCCAGTCGTTCGAGGCGCAGTATCGCCACTACAAGATGATCTCGGAGGCGACCGACCTGCCGTTTCTCGTCTACTGCTTTAACCAGAACCTCGTG
>JALHET010000473.1 GCA_022839525.1 Lentisphaerota bacterium | reverse complement strand
GAAATGAAGACAACGACGTTGACGGCGATGAGGGCGATCTATGAGAGCGATCCGGCCCGGACGCGGGAGGACCGGGAGGCGCTGCTGAGAACGCTGGGGCTGGACGGCGGGAAGACGGCGGAGAGGCCGTCGGACCGGGTGGTCGGTTTCGGGGAGGCTGCGGAGCGGCTGAACCGGACGGTGAGGTCGGTGCACCATCTTGCGCGGCGGGGTGTGCTGCGCAAGGCGCGGGTGCCGGGCGGGACGCGGTGCGCGGGCGTGCTGGCGTCGGATTTGGACGCGCTGCTGGCGGGCATGGCGGGCGGGTGATGCTGGGTGGTGGCTGGGTAGGGCTGGGTGGTGGCTGGGTAGGACTGGGTATGGCTGGGTGAGGATGGGAGGGGGGGCGGATGGACAGGCGGGTTGTCGGCGTGGATTTCGAGACGTTCTACACGGGGGAGTACTCGGTGAGGGCGATGGGGGTTTACGCCTACGTCAACGATCCGCGTTTCCGCGCGTGGGCGGTGGCCGTGGCGGACGGGCGGAAAACCCGTGTTGCTGAACCGGGCGCCTTCCCCTGGGCGGAGATCGGCGGGCTGGTGTGGGTCAGCCACAACCGGGAGTTCGACAAGGCGGTCTTCGAGCGCCTGCAGCGGGACGGTGTGATACCTAAAGGCATTCATCCGGGGGTGTGGCACTGCACGGCGGCGGCGCGTTCAGCGGGAAAGATCCGACAAAGGTCGATCGCTCCGCGGCTTACGCTGCCCGTTGGGTAGCGAAAAACGTGGTGGCTGCTGGTTTGGCGGAACGCTGCGAGGTGCAGGTGGCGTATGCCATTGGCGTTCCGGATCCCCTCAGCATTAACGTGGAAACCTTCGGGACAGGCACAGTGGAAGACGGGGTCATTGCCGAAGCGATCGCCAAAGTGTTTGATCTGCGTCCGCGCGCGATCATCCACGACTTGGACCTGCTGCGCCCGATCTACCGGAAACTGGCTGCCTACGGGCATTTTGGGCGCGACGATCTCGATTTGAGCTGGGAAAAGACCGATAAAGCTGAAGCTCTCAGGGAGGCTGTTCAGCTCTTAAGCAAATAAGCTGACTTTTACATAGCTGAAAAAAAGCGGGTGTCCATAAAAAAAAGAAACCTTCGTCAGGGTTTCGTTCGGAATATACAAGCAGCGGCGGTAGCTGCTGCTTGTATCATTCATACTGAGAATTGCTGGTCCGTTTTGGAAGCTATTCCCGAGAGAGTGACGAGCAGCCGAAGATAAGATTTAGACGAAATATACGTCGTTGGGAGTCCGTTCAATTGCCCAGGATTTGAAGTCTGGCAGGTGAATCCGGAACTGAAATATCGCGAGGAAATTCCAAGTGGCTTTAATCTCTGGCTTGAAATGCAATGGTTTGGTCAATTTGAGCCTGAGAAGATCATCGCGGTAGACGCCAATGAGCTCAACCATGTCCCCCCCCGAAACTTATGCTGTCCC
>JALHET010000472.1 GCA_022839525.1 Lentisphaerota bacterium | reverse complement strand
GCAGTTCAACCTGATCGATTCGCACGACATTCACCGCCTTCACAACAACCAGGCAGTACACGATTTCGGCGTGTATTCCGGTATTGTCATGTTTATGTATCTGCTGCCCGGAACGCCGAATGTCTACTACGGCGACGAGATCGGGCTTTCAGGCCGCGTCGATACCGTCGAAGCCTGCCGGTACCCCATGGAGTGGGACCGTTCGAAGCATAATACCGAATTCTATAATCTGTATACGAAACTGTCGCACCTCAAGCAAGCAGAAAAAGCCCTGCAGTGCGGCAGCATGCGCATCGTCTATGCGGACGACGACGTCTGCGCTCTCGCCCGCTGGTACGATGAAACCGCCTTTGTTGCAATCCTTGCAAAGAACGCCGAATCGAAAACCCTTGCGCTCCCGCTTTCTGCTATCGGTGCAGCGGACGGCTCCCGGTGGACCGACGCGCTCGCCCTGAACGGCGGGCACTTTGCCGGAACAGTCCGCAACGGCTTTCTGGATGTCACAATCGGAGTTCGAGGTTCAGTATTGCTGCGGGGAACAGTGCTCAAAGGCTGACCCTGTCACTCGAGGTCGGGGAACGCCCTGCTCCAGAAAGCGGGCAGCGGCGCCGCCCCTTCGAGTGTTCCGGAAGGAAGAGAAATCGAGAATCGGGCCGCGTGGAGCGCCTGGTAGGGGAGGACGAGCAACGTGCGATCGTCGTCCGTCATCTTCCCGTCGATAAAACGCAAGAATATTTCGCTGTCGTGTCCGTAGAGTTTGTCGCCCGCAACCGGATAGCCGAGCGATTTGAGCGTTGCGCGGATTTGGTGCGTGCGGCCGGTAAAAAGTTGTGCGCGCAGCAGCGTGAAGGTTCTGTCCAAGCCGGGGAGTGCGAGCAGGGCCAGGGGAGCGAATTGCGTTTTGCACCAGGCCCGGGCGCCGGCATCGATGACGCGTTCTGGTGCGGAAGTGCCGTCTGAGCTGACAAATCGAAGCGCCTTACGCACGGGCGAAGAAGCGTCGTTTTCCAGATAGCCGACCGCATCGAGTTCGTGCGCGAAATTTCCTTCGACAAGCACAAGATACTCTTTGTCCGCCAGACCGCTCTGCATGAGCGTCTGTGCTTCCCGCGCGGCGGCGCTGTTTTTTGCGGCAAGCAGCACGCCCGAAGTTTCGCGGTCGAGCCGGTTGACGAAGGAGAGGCTGCCGTAACGCTCGAGGAGGAGGTTCCAGAGCGTGTGCGTGCGGTACCGTCCGGCTGGATGCACCGGTAGGCCAGCGGGTTTATTGATAAAAAGATAGTCGTCTGTTTCCAGCAGCACCGACCAGTTTTCGTCGACTTCAGGTTCTTCCACGGGCGCTCCGGTCCACGAAATGAGTGCTCCGGTACACAGCACGGCGTCGGGCTGCGCGGGTGCAGCTGCTGGTGTTGTCGCGGGTGTTGGCGCGGGTGCTGGCGCGGGTGCTGGTGCCCCATTTTTCTGCCCACCGGCATT
>JALHET010000471.1 GCA_022839525.1 Lentisphaerota bacterium | reverse complement strand
TCCCGAGAACCTTGAATTCTCCTTCGTCTGCAAGGAACGGAATAATACTGGGAACGTTATAATCGGGAGAAACAAGAATTCCTTTATCAAGACACGAGACGAAAAACTCGGGGTACCGCGCCTTGCGCATTTTGGGAATCAAGTAGGGGCCGCGACGATCCCACCATGGATCGATGTACCGGTCAAAGCGCGACCATTCGGATTCGGTGCGCTCAAAGAGCGCAGAGGCAAGATCGGACCAGGCGCGAGCCAGGGCGCCCAGAAGCGCCGGGGACACGGGATCCGATTCCTGCGGCTCCCGGCCTTCTGTACCTTCACCGGTGAACACCGCAAGGGTGCAGCCGGAGGCAAAGGGAAACGGAGAACGCAGAATCATGGTATCGAGCGTGTCGTTGACGTTGTGAAGGAAGGCAGAATCGAGCCGGTCCTGCATGCTGTAGTAGGCTTCATCCAGCCAGGGGCGCCACAGCGGTATGCCGTGCACGTCCTTCGCTGCGGAAAGCGGAGAATCGCCTCCAGGACCGATGTCCAGGGACGCTTCTGGATGGAGAAGAGGGCTTTCTATAACAGGAATGTCGCTCCAGAGTCCCAGCCAGGAGGCGCAGGCATGCCGCGCCCGATCGATAGAGGAATACCAGCGGACAGTTTCGTACTGCGGAAGCACTTCCCGGACGGCCAGCTCGAGCTCGCCTTCGGTTTCGGTCGGGAAGGTGCCGGTGACGCCGCGGTCCAGAAGGCTTTTCAGCACCAGCTTGGAGCGGCCGGCGCGCCAGCCGAGAATAGCCTCTCCTGCTTCCTGGTACAAATCCAGCAGGCGCACGCCCTTTGCAGTGTACAAATGGTAATCGTACGCGCGGCGCACGGTGCCGTAGCGTTTGCGGATTTCGGTCTTCAGGTCTATTCGTGGCGCTTCCATGACGTTAATTGTATCCGGTTATACAAGTTGTGCAAGTTTTTTCTGGACAAGGGAGCTTGCGCTTGCGGGATTCGCCTGCCCCTTCGACTTTTTCATGACTTGTCCGGTCAGCCAGCCGACCACGTTCGTCTTGCCCTTGCGGAAATCTTCGATTGCGGCAGGATTTTCTGCAATCACGGTATCAACGATCGCTTCGATAACCGACTCGTCCGAGACTTGGGCCATGCCGTGCTTTTTGATGATCTCGTCGGGCATGGCGCCGGTTGCAAGGATTTCGGCAAACACGTCCTTTGCCTGCTTGCTGGTGATGGTGCCGAGCGCGACTGCGTCTACGAGGCCGGCGATATGCGCAGGACCGAACGGAAGCTCGCCTACGGAGATGCCGCGTTCGTTCACGATGGCAAGCACTTCGGCGAGCACCCAGTTGGCGACCTTCTTCGGGTCCTTGGACGCTTTCGCAGCCTGCTCGAACCAGTCCGCAAGAGCGCGGTCCGTGGTCAGCGTGTTCACGTCGAAGTCCGACAGGCCGTACTCGCGCCGGAAGCGCTCGCGCTTCTCGGCC
>JALHET010000470.1 GCA_022839525.1 Lentisphaerota bacterium | reverse complement strand
GGGGTGGGCCAGCGGCAGCCAGACGTGCAGCGGCCAGAAGCCGGCCTTCAGGCCGAGGCCTTCGGCCAGAAGGTAACCGGCGGAGGCTTTTTCGTCGCCCGCAGCACCGGCGTCGCCGGCCAGCGGGCTCCCGTCGGGCCAGGACTGCAGTACCCGCTCTGCCGCCGGATCGACTGCCTGTCCGGAAAAAATCGAACTCTGGTCGCCGAAGCCGATGACGCCCGAAACGGGCGAGCGAAAGGCGACGACGCGAACGCCCTCGATGGCGCGTATCCGGTCGGCGATTCCCTCTGTCATGAAACCCGTTGTTGCATTTCCGTCCGTCCCGACGGCTTCTATCCTCAGATGTCCGTCCGAGCGTATGACGCTCTGTTCCAGCGAATCGAACAGGTATTGGTACAGCCCGCCCACGAGAATGATCACGAAGCACGACAGGGCGACGACCAGAAGGGGCATCGCGCTCCGGATTCCCTGGCGGAATACGTTCCGGGACGCGAGCCTGACATCGAGGCGCGTCATGCGGGCGATCCCTGACGGCCCTGACTCGCCGTATCGCCGGTGAGTTTTCCGTCCTCGACGCTGATGATGCGGCGCGCCTTTTCCATGATGCGGGAATCATGCGTCGAGAAAATGAAGGTGGTGCCCAGCTCCGCGTTGAGCTTCAGGAGCAGGGTCATGATGGATTCGCCGGTCGCGTGGTCGAGATTCGCCGTCGGCTCGTCGGCGAAGACGATGGACGGATTGTTGACGAGGGCCCTCGCGATGGCAACCCGCTGACGCTGACCGCCGGAAAGCATGTTCGGCCTCTTTTCCGCCTGATCGGAAAGGCCAACGAGCTCGAGGAGCTCCCCGACTCGGCTCCGGTTCTTGCGCGTCGCGGGATACAGCAGGCTCGGGTATTCCACGTTCTCCCTGATCGACAGAACGGGAATGAGGTTGAAAGTCTGGAAAATGAAACCGACGTCCTGGTTGCGGATCACGGCCATGTCCCTTTCCCCGATAGCCTGAATTTCCCGCCCCTGCAAAAAAACGCTGCCCTGCGTTGGCCGGTCCAGGCCCGCACCGAGATGCAGCAGGGTGGACTTTCCGCTTCCCGAAGGCCCGACGATCGCGCTGAATTCGCCTTTCGTGACCGAAAAGCTCACGCCCGAAAGGGCATTGATCACCGTCTCGCCCAGCTTGTACTGTTTGCTCACCTGTTCATAGCGGAGAACTTCGCCTTTCATTTCATCCTCTTTGAAGCCGAAGCGATCGCGGCCTGTGCCTGCTCGTCGTTCTGGAGGCCGGTCCGCGCAGCCTGCTCGCGGGCGGCATCGAGATAGGCGGGGCTCTTGAATTCCTGCGCAAGATTCGCGTATGCGTAGACGAGCTGCCTCAGCTCCGCCTCGACGAAAGTCCATTCGCCCGAATCTATCTTGCGGTTCGCGAGAGCGATCGCGTCGGTTACCAGCTGGTCGGCCCCGAGCATCTCCGGGAAGTTGCT
>JALHET010000469.1 GCA_022839525.1 Lentisphaerota bacterium | reverse complement strand
TCATCATGATGCTCCATAAGCAAAAAATCCTTGACACGCAAAATTGCGTAAACTCCGGGGTGCAATGGTTATCCTGTTCGTATCCCGGTGGTATCGCCCACTGTCGCGGGCTCAACCACCGGCTAATGGCTTTGAACCCTCCGGGTTCGCTTCCGATCATTGTTACAAAAGATCTTGCGGTTAAGCTCACTACATCGGGCAGCGCTGAACTCAGACAGGGAGAATTCATCTGACGGCACTCAAAGGCTCATTGCTGCCGCTCCTCATTGTCGCCTGGTGGCTGGCGGCCTCAGCTCTCCAGATGGTCAACAGCTATGTTGTCCCATCGCCGGCGAGCATCCTGCAGACGACGGTGGTCCTGGTGCAGAAGGGCGTTCTCCTGAAGCATCTGACAACGAGCCTCTACCGGATCATTGCGGGGTTCGGGCTTACCTTTCTGATCGCCTTTCCGCTTGCCGTATTGCTGGGAACCAACCGATGGCTCACGCCCTACGTCGATCCGCTGCTGCATTTCATCCGCCATATCCCGCCCATTTCCTGCATCCCGATTTTCATCCTCTGGCTGGGAATCGGCGAGGCATCCAAGCTGGCCATAATCGTGCTGGCGGCGTTCTTTCCGGTCTTTCTGAACACTCTCGCAGGAATCGTAACCTGCGATCCCAAACTGATCGAAGTGGGCCAGATCTTTGGTCTGTCACGCATGGAGAAGTTCCGTCGGATCATTCTCCCGTCGGCTCTTCCTTCCATCATCCTCGGGATCAGACTGGGGCTCGGTTATAGCTGGCGCGCCCTGATCGGGGCCGAGTTGATTGCCGCCTCCGCAGGTGTCGGGTACATGATCATTGAAGCGGAACAGCTGTCTCGTCCCGATATCGTGATCGTCGGCATCCTCGTCATCGGCTCCATCGGGTTTTTCTTCGCCCGGGCGATCAAGAGCGCCGTCGCGCGCCAGCGCGAGTACCTGGCCGACGCCTCGGCCGTGCAGTTTACGCGGCTTCCCGACGGTATCGCCGGCGCGCTCAAGAAAATCGGCGGCCGCGGCGAAACGTCGGAGGTCCACAATCAGAACGCCGAAGAGATCAGCCACATGTTTTTCGGGAACGCCTTCGGCAGCTTCAGTCGGCGGATCTTCGACACCCACCCGCCGCTGGCCGACCGGATCAAGGCCTATCGCGCCGAGCTGGCGGGCTTCCGCCAGACTCTGGCGTCCAGGACGGCGCCCGAGCGCTCCGTCTGGACGGGGATGACCGCACGCCTCGGTGACATCAGGCGGGAGATCGATCGAGTGCTCTGGGAGGCGCGGCTGGAGGGGCTGCTGGCGGAGATCTGAAGCCGTCGCCGCTTTCTTTTGCGCAAGCGAAGGTGACGGGATTGGGTTGGGGAACAGCATGCGTGGCGAGTGACTGCACCTCCGCGCCGATGGCGATGTCGGCATCGCCCAGCAGAATGGTCTGCGCCGCCGACACGATGGCCTGCAGGCCGGAG
>JALHET010000468.1 GCA_022839525.1 Lentisphaerota bacterium | reverse complement strand
TGGAACAGGGGGGGGGTAAAATCACGGGAAGGGCCGACGGGATACAGGCGGATGGCGCATTGAGGCTGATGACGGGGCAAGGCGCCGTATCTGTTTACTCGGGCGAGACCCACATCGGGAAGTGATATGGAATATCGAGCGACTCAGGATCGTGTCGGTTTTGTGAGGCGGCTCCGGCGGGGCTTGAACGGCCTTGGACGCGCGCGGATGTGTTGCGTATGCGGAAAAACGTTTTTCCGCTTCTCGAAATACCGCGGCGGGTGGAAGGCTTTTTCGGCCTATCTCCACAATCTGAAATGGACAGGGAGCGACTTCGACAATTTCTGGTGTCCCTTCTGCCGCAGTCATGACCGCGAACGCCACCTGATGCTCTATTTCGATACGATGGGCGTGCCGTCCCGCCCGTTATGTGAAAGGTGATCTTGCCCCTTCCCGCGAGGGAGTCGAAAAGATTGATGTGTCCGACATCCCGTACGCGGCGGACTCGTTTGACTGGGTACTCTGCAATCATGTGCTTGAGCATGTTTCGGACGATGCCAGGGCACTGCGCGAGATTTTCCGTGTGCTTAAACCGGGCGGTCGCGCGATCCTGCAGACCCCCTTCGCGTCCGGGTTAGAGAAAACCCTGGAGAATCCGGAAGAGATCAACACGGACGAGAAACGGATCGAGTTCTATGGGCAAGAGGATCATGTGCGGCTTTACGGGCGCGATCTTTTTGACCGCTTCCGTGCCGCGGGTTTCGCGTTGGAGATAAAAAAGCATAAGGAGTGTTTGCCGGCGGTGAATGCCGCGCGTTTCGGCGTCAATCCGGATGAGCCGCTCTTTTTATGCGTGAAACCAAATCCGGGGGTGTGATATGTTGATGGCAAACGGAGTAGTCAATATGTGTGTGCGAAAAGGACTAGCCATCATTCTGGTGTTGGCGGGTGTATGCGTTGTGCCAGAGCCGGTTTCGGCCAAAGCGAAGGAGAAGGCGCCGAAGGCTTCGGAGCTGTTGAAAGAGGCGAACGAGATGATGTCGCAGGCGCAGACCGCCTATGTGGAGGGCGAGTCCAAAAAGGCGATTGAGTTGTATCGCAAGGCGTTGGCGGAAATCGTCCGTATTGAGCAGGAGAATCCCCAACGGGCGTCTTCTTCCGAATTCGCGCCGATCCGTTTCCGGAAAGCGCTGTGTGAAACCGAGATTGACCGCGTCATGCTGGAGGAGGTCAATACGACGGCCCGCACGATGGCCGTGACAGATACCAGCGTGCTGGAGGCGAAGCGGGCCGAGCGAAAGAAAAAGGCGGAAACAAACAACCTGCCGGAAGTGACGGTGAAACTCGCGGTCAAGCAGGGGGGGCAAACACCGGATGGCGCGGCGGGGGGTGAACCGGAACCGACGGGGGGGGAGGACACGCCCGGACAACAGCCGGTCAATGTCAAAGACGAGGTGGAGTGGGCCAAAGACATGCTTTCTGTGGACCGTTTCGGCGATGCCGAAAAAGCCTTGCTCAAAGTGCTCAAGCACGAGCCGGAGAACCGTGACGCACGTTTCCTGATGGCCTTGGCGCGGATGAAACAAGGGAAGTACGCGGAAGCTCTGGTGGTGACCGATGATTTGTTGGCCGACAATGCGGAGGACGAACCGGTTTTGCTGTTGGCGGCGGGCATGTTTGCGGCGACGGGGAAGTATGCCAAGGCGATGGACATGCTGGACAAGGCCATGAAGGCCAACCCCCAGCGTCCCGACGGTTACCTCAATATGGCCTGGCTGTTGCTGGAGATGAAAACGACGGATACGAAGGAGGCGGAGTTGTATTACCGGCAGGCCGTCAAGTTGGGTGGGAGCCGCGACCGAGACATCGAGAGGCGATTGGGTATCCGTCCAGAGTGATG